>JACMOY010000207.1 GCA_014377795.1 Actinomycetota bacterium
GGCGGCGTCCTCGGCGTCGCTGGCACGCCACGGGCCGACGTCGGCCAGGGCGTCCAGGGCGGTGCGCACACCGTCCAGCGCCTCGCCCACCTGACCCCAGTTATCGTCCACGTGTTCTATTCTAGGGAACATCACCGACAACCACCAGAGCCCCGACCACATCTGTGGACAGCACTTTCGGTGACGGCGCGAGCACGTCCAGGTAGGTTGCCGAGGGTGGCGTCCAGCGCGAGCAAGTCCCCCGCAGTGCTGCTCCCGGTGGGTGACCGCGAGGTACGGATCTCCAACCCCGACCGCGTGTACTTCGAGCGCGGTGGCCACACCAAGCTCGATCTGGCGCAGTACTACCTCAGCGTGGGCGACGGCATCGTCAACGCCCTGCGCGAGCGCCCCTGCATGATGCACCGCTTCCCTGACGGGGTCAGCGGCGAGAAGGTCCACCAGAAGCGCCTGCCGAACGGCGCGCCCCCGTGGGTCGAGACGGTGCGAGTGCACTTCCCGCGGTACGACCGGCACGCCGACGAGCTGTGCGTCACCGAGCTGGCCAGCGTCATCTGGGCGGTGCAGATGTCGACCGTCGAGTTCCACCCCTGGAACTCGCGCCGCGCCGACACCGAGCGTCCGGACGAGTGGCGGATCGACCTCGATCCCATGCCGCAGTGCGGTTTTGACCGGGTGCGACGGGTCGCGCACATCGCCCACGAGGTGCTCGACGAGCTCGGAGCCGTCGGCTGGCCGAAGACCTCAGGCGGGGCGGGGCTTCACATCTACGTACGGATCGAGCCGCGGTGGGGTTTCGCCGACGTCCGTCGAGCCGCACTGGCCTTCGCCCGCGAGGTCGAGCGCCGCGCACCCACCGAGGTCACGACCACCTGGTGGCGCAAGGACCGCGACCCGAGCGCGCTGTTCGTCGACTACAACCAGAACGCGCGCGACCACACGATCGCGAGCGCGTACTCGGTGCGCGGGGTGCCCGAGGCGACCGTGTCGACGCCGATCGGCTGGGACGAGGTCGACGACGTCCAGCCGCAGGAGTGCACGATCGTCACGGTGCCCACCCGGTACGCCGAGCGCGGTGACCTGCACGCCGGCATCGACGAGACGGTGTTCTCGCTCGACCCGCTGCTCGATTGGGCCGACCGCGATGAGCGCGACGGAGCGGCTCCCCCACCACCCGCCGACGACTGACCGGTCAGGCTGCACCCAGCGCGAGACGAGCGCGGAACCGTTGCAGCACATGTGGATCGCCGGTCCACTCGACGGCGGAGTCGGTGGGCCGGTCCCACAGCGATCGGAAGACGTCGGATGCCGAGCCCACCACCGCGGCATCGGCAGCCGCCCCGTGCGCTGACGGCGCGACGAGCTGCCCGGCGTCCGACATCGTGACCAGCAGCGCGCTGTCGCCCGCACTGACGAGCACCGACCCCGCGACACCGCACCGGGCGTCCGGAGCCGACAGGACCGACTGCTCACCAGCGAACCCGACAAGCTCGTCGACCCCGTCGACCGCCTGCTCGTCCTCGTGCGGCCACGGTGCGCGGCCGGCGGTCAGCTCGGCGTCGACCCGGTGGATCGCCGTCTCGTGGGCCATCCGGCGCCACCAGAAGCCGACCGTCTGATTGTCGGCCGCGAACGTCCAGGCCGGGTCCATGGACGCGCGGGAGTCCAGCTCGTCGACCAGCTCGGCCAGGCGGGCGTCGAACCAGGCGAAGACCGTGTCGTCGTCCGGCGCCCACGGCCACTCACCCTCGGCCGGACGCCGTCCGAGGCGCAGCACCGCGGTCTTGTGGGCGTAGACCTCGCCGACGTGGTCGACCAGGTCGCGGCCGACCCAGCCCGGGCAGGTCGGTACGGGCTGCCGGGGTGCATCGCGGGCGGCCGATCGCAGCCGAGTCGCGTCGTCCAGCAACCAGTCCCGGTATCGCACCGCTCAGCCCACCCCGATCACGTTCTTGATCGGGTCGATGGCGAAGTAGACGACGAACAGCGCCGCGGTGACCCACAGCAGCGGGTGCACCTGGCCGGCCTTGCCGCGCGCCACCTTGATGACCGCGTAGGAGACGAAGCCGGCACCGATACCGGCGGTGATCGAGTAGGTGAACGGCATCAGCACGATCGTCAGGAACGCCGGGATCGCGACCTCGAGGTCGTCCCAGTCGATCCCCTTGACCTGCTGCATCATCAGGAACCCCACGACGACCAGCGCGGGCGTCGCGGCCTCGTACGGGACGACGGAGACCAGTGGAGCGAGGAACGTCGCGAGCAGGAACAGCACCCCGGTGACGACCGAGGCCAGACCGGTGCGTGCCCCCTCGCCGACCCCCGACGCCGACTCGATGTACGACGTGTTGCTCGACACGCTCGCCGCACCACCGGCCGCGGCGGCGATGGAGTCGACGACCAGGATGCGCTGGGCGTTCGGCGGGTTGCCCTCGGCGTCCAGCAGGCCGGCCTCGGCGCCGATCGCGACCATCGTCCCCATCGTGTCGAAGAAGTCGGCGAGCAGCAGCGTGAAGACGAGCAACCCCGCGCTGACCACGCCGATCGCGGAGAACGACCCGAACAGGCTGAAGTGGCCGAGCAGCCCGAAGTCCGGCTTGTCGACGACGCTGGTCGGCAGCATCGGGACGTTCAGCCCCCACCCCTGGGGGTTGACGACCTTGCCGGTCGCGTCGGTCTGCGACCCGATGCCCGCGACGGCCTCGACGACCACCGCGAGCACCGTCGCTGCGACGATCCCGATCAGGATGGCGCCGCGGACGTTCTTGACCATCATCACGATGATCGCGAGCAGCCCCAGGACGAAGACCAGCGTCGGCCACCCGGCGAGGAACCCGCCGATCCCCAGCTCGACCGGCGTCGGGCCGGCCGGCTTGCGCACGAAGCCCGCGTCCACCAGCCCGATGATCGTGATGAACAGGCCGATGCCCACGCTGATCGCCGTCTTCAGCTGGCGCGGCACGGCACGGAAGACCGCGGCGCGGAAGCCGGTGAGCACCAGCACCAGGATGATCAACCCCTCGAGCACCACCAGACCCATCGCGTCGGCCCAGGTCATCCCCGGCAGCTTGGCGATGCCGAAGGCCACGAAGGCGTTGAGCCCCAACCCGGTCGCGAGCGCGAGGGGGTAGTTCGCGACGACGCCCATCAGGATCGTCATGACCCCGGCGACGAGGGCGGTCACCGCGGCGACCTTGGGCAGGTCGGGGGCCGATCCACCGCCGAGGAACGCTCCGGTGCTGTCGGTCTGCGTGCCGATGATCAGTGGGTTGAGCACCACGATGTACGCCATGGTGAAGAACGTCGCGACCCCCCCGCGGATCTCCTGGGCCACGGACGAACCGCGCTCTGCGATGCGGAAGTACCGCTGCACCGCGCCCTCGTGACGCGTCGGCGTCGTGGTCATGGGTCGCCTCCCGGCTGATGGATCTGGGCTGGTCCGCCGGCCGGTGGGGCCGTCCGTGCAGCGCACATGCTGTCAGACCCAGCAGCCCCCGAACGACCTACAGACGCACCTAAACTGGGTGCCGTGACCACGCCGTCGAGCCCCGCGCCGTCGAGCCCCGCGCAGCCGCGCGCCGTCGAGCCGCTCGGCGTCGACGTGCCGCGCGTCATCCTGGCCGGGATCGTGCTGTGGGCGCTCGCCCTGGCGCTCACCCTGCTGGTTCCGGCGCTGCACACCGGACGCCGGGACTGGTGGCCCTGGGCCTGCGTGGCGGGCGTGGTGATCGGCGCACTGGGCCTGGCCTACGTGCGTCGCGGCCGGGGCAACGCCGCGGCCGCCGGCCGCAGCTAGCCCGCGGCGTCCTCGACGACGAGCCGGACGGCGTCACCGGGCTCGACCAGCAGCCGCGCCAGGGCGTGCCTGGCGGGCCACCGCCCCGCGGCGAAGGCCAGCCCTCGCGCCAGACCGTCGGTGGTGGCGGCGTGCACCCCGCCGGCATCGACCCACCACGCCACCTCGACGTCGTCCACCAGCAGGCGGTCGTGCTCGCACCACAGCCGCGGTGCCTGCGGCAGCAGCGTCGTCACCTCGGTCGGCACGTCGGCCACGGCGCCGTCGTCACGAACACGACCGTCCGCCAGCTCGCTCGCCAGCGCGACGTCGAGCAGGTCGGCCAGCGCCGGGGCCAGGGACGGCGTCACGACCACCAGACCCCCAAGATCATTGCGCTGCAACCACTTCGGGTCGTCAGCCACCACCGCCTCTGATAACGCGACCACCCGGCTGCCGGCACCGTCGAGCACCCGGGTCGACTCGGTCACCGGGGCGTCCAGGTCGGCGGCGCACTCGCCGAGCAGGGCCCAGGCCCGCAGGCAGGTCGCGGCATCCACAGCTCGATCGGGGTCCAGCAGGCGCCCCAGCACGACCGCGGCGAGCGAGAGGTCGGCCGAGCCCAGGTCGCCGACCAGGCCCAGAGCTCGCCGGACGTCGTCGTCCAGGTCGGCGACCCACTGCGGCGCCCGGTCGAGCAGATCGCCCAGACCGGTGCCCGCGGCCGGGTCGAGCAGCCCGACCGTGCCGAGCTCGCGACGCAGCCACCACGCCGTGTAGGACGGCACCGACCTCGACCCGTCAGGGCCGGACACCCGCACCTGCTCGACGAGAGCCCGACGCAACACCGGCTCAGAAGCCATGTGCCGCAACACCTCTGGCCAGCACTGGGGCCGGACGACGTCGAGGTCTCGGACCCCCACCAGCTCGGCCAGCGTTCCGCTGCCGGTCTCGTCGGCCCAGTCGTCGATGTCGGCGAGCCCGCTGACGCGCGCCGGCAGGTCGTCGAGGTCGACCTCGTCCGCGCGCACCACCGCGAGGCCGTCCAGCACCCCCACCGCGCGCAGCACGTCCGGCCCCCAGACCCGTACCAGGTCGGCGTCGACGACCCCCACCTCTCGCGGGTCGAGCACAGCGGCTGCCATCGACCCGGGCAGCACCAGGGCGCCCGCGGGGGTGACCTCGACCTCGGCGTCGGTGAGCGCCAGGTCGGCCAGCCAGTGCAGCTCGCCGTCGGCCCAGGCCCCCGGCACCGGCGCGCCGTCCTGCAGCGCTGCGCGGACGAGCGCGAGGACGGCGTCCGCGACCTCGTCGGGGGCGTCCGCGTCCGGGCTCTGCTCGACCGCGAGACGCACCGCCGACTCCTGCAGGACCGCCCGCGCGCTCGCCGTCGTCGCGCCCAACCGGGCCAGCAGCGGGTGGGCCGCTTCGGGGTGGACCACCCGCAACCCGAACGGCGACAACGTCGCGAGGGCCGAGACGGGCAGTCGGTCGTCGGTCGGCAGCAGCACCCCGCGCGCGCCACGGACGACCCGGCCGTCCGCGAGCGGGACCGGCAGGGCAGCCAGCACCTCGCGGGCGTTGGCGTCGTCGGCGAGGCCCGCCAGGCCGGCGTACCTGCTGTGCCACAGGGCAGGCGCGCCCGCAGCCGGCAGCGCGTCGACCACGTCCGAGAGGGCGAGACGCCCGACCCCGAGCGCCGCGTACGCCCCCGCCGCCGCCCGCGGCGAGGCGACCAGCCCGGCGACCAGGGGGGCGAGGACGGCGAGCGCCGCAGGGTCGTCGCCCCCGACGTCCAGAGCCACCGCGTCGCGCGGACGCACCCGCTCGTCGGCGTCCTCGACCAGGCGCAGCAGCGGTGTCGCCGGCAGCCGGGCCAGCACCGCGGCGCGCAGTGCGCCGTCCAGGGCGCCCGCAGCCAGGCCGACCGGCACCAGGCCCAGTACGTCGTCGCCGGCCTCGGCACGCTCGACCAGCAGGTCGGCGTACGCGTGCGCCGCCTCGGTGACCAGCCGGTCGGTCAGGGCACCGGCGGCGACATGTCGCCGGGTCGGGTCGAGGGCGAACCCCGCCATCA
>JACMOY010000208.1 GCA_014377795.1 Actinomycetota bacterium
AGGGCGACCAGCTGGGGTAGGTGGGCCGCCATCCCGTTCAGGTCGTGGGTCGTCAGCAGCACGGCGATGCCGTCGCGGCTGAGGTCCTCGAGCAGGTGCAGCACCTCGTGCCGGGTCTGCACGTCGACGCCGGGCGTCGGCTCGTCCAGCAGCAGCAGCTGTGGTCGCCGCACCAGCGCCCGGGCGAGGAACATCCGCTGCTGCTGGCCCCCGGACAGTTCGCGGATGTGCCGGCCGGCGAGGTCGTCGATGCCGAGCCGCTCGAGGACGGCGCGGACGTCCGCGCGCTCGGCCGGGGTCGACCACGGCCACACGTGGGCGGGCTTGCGGGCCATCAGCACGCACTCGGCGACGGTGACCGGGAACCCCCACGACACGGTCTCGAGCTGTGGCACGTACCCGACCCGCAGGCCTGGCGCGCGCACGACCGAGCCCGAGACCGGGGTCATGCTGCCGAGCAGCACCCGCAGCATGGTGGTCTTGCCCGAGCCCGAGGGCCCGACGATGCCGGTGAAGTCGCCGGGCTCGATGCTGTGGCTGACGTCGTGCAGCACGACGGTGTCGTCGTACGCCGCGGCGACGGACTCAAGGCGCACCAGGGGGCTCACTGCGGGTACTCCGCTCGGTCGGGGGCCGCGTCCGAGATGTCGACCGCGTCCAAGGCCGTCGTGGTGCCGCCGAGGCCCTTGACCATGGTCGTGTAGTCGTAGCGCATCAGGCCCAGCCAGGAGTGGCCGGCCTCGCCGGGCTTGCCGGGCAGGTCGTCGTCGCGCAGCGTGTCCTCGTAGCGCGCGCCGCTCTCGCGGCCGATCTGCTCGAGGATCTTGGAGGGGAACACCTCTGAGCCGAAGATGGTCGGCACCTTCTCGGTGCGCACCTGCTGGATCAACGCGGCCACCTCCTTCGGCGTGGGGTCCTCGAAGTCCTTGGGCTGCACCGCACCCAGCACGGTCCACCCGTAGTCGCGCGCAAAGTACGCGTACGCGTCGTGGTAGGTCAGCAGCACCTTGTTGCCCGGGATCGTCGCCTGGTCGGTCTTCAGGGCGTCCGACAGGGCGCTCGCCTTCTTCTCGAACGCGGTGTAGCTCGCCGCGAACGTCGGGCCACCGGCCGGGTCGAGCTGGGTGAGGGCGTCGCGCGCCTCGGCGGCGTACTTGATCGCGAACAGCGGGTCGGTCCACAGGTGGGGGTTGGGCTTGCCCTCCTCCCTGGGGAACGAGAAGTCGTAGATCCACTGTGACTGCGGGATGCTCAACGTGCCCAGCTCGACGATCCGGCTGCCGTCCTTGGCGTTGGCCTTGGCGAGGTCGGCCGTGGGGTCCTCGAGCTTGAGGCCGTTGATGAACACCAGGTCAGCCTTCGAGAGCACCTTGGCCGCGCTGGGCGGGGGCTCGAACGTGTGGCTGTTGGTGCCCTCGGGCACGATGCCGACGACGTCGACCTTGTCACCGGCGATGGTGCTGACGATGCTGGTGATCGGCGAGACGGTGGTGACGACCATCTTTCGTCCACCCTCGGACGCCGCGCCGACCGAGCCACCGCAGGCGGCCAGGGCCAGCACCAGAGCGGACGCCGCTGCGGCCAAGCCTCCCGTGCGGCAGGATCGGGGCAGAAGCGATGATGTGGGCACCCGCCCACAGTAGACGCCTTGTTGAGACGACGTCGCAATAAGGTCGCCCTGGCGCGATCCGGCGGCGGGGACCCGAGCAGGAGGAGACGACGTGAGCGACCCCGACCCGGCCGCCATCGAGGCCCAGATCGAGGCCACCCGGGCACGGCTGGCGGGCACGGTCGACGAGCTCTCGGTGCGGCTGCGCCCGCAGGAGATCGCGCGCCGCGGCACGGCGCAGGCCAAGGCCCGCCTGCTGCGCGCCACCACGACGCCGGACGGTCAGCCGCGCGTCGAGCGCCTCGCCGCGGCCGGGGCGGCCGTCGTCGCGCTCCTCGTGCTGGCCATCTGGCGCCGTCGGCGCGGCTGAGCGTGCCCCGCACTCCCCGGGGCGTCACCCCGGTTCATCCCGGCCCCGGCCAGGAGTCGGTGTGGGACTACCCCCGTCCGCCCCGCCTGGACCCCACCCCCGCGCACGTGGTCGTCGTCCTTGGGGGCGTGACGGTGCTCGACACCCGTCGCGCCCTGCGGGTGCTGGAGACCAGCCACCCGCCGACGTACTACCTGCCGCTCGCCGACGCCCTCGCGGGGGCGTTCCGCCCGGCCCCCGGCGGCTCGTGGTGCGAGTGGAAGGGCCAGGCGAGCTACCTCGACGTCGTCGGCGGCGACCAGGTCGCCGAGGGTGCCGCGTGGACCTACCCGAGCCCGACGCCGGGCTTCGTGGACCTGCTCGACCACGTCTCGCTCTACCCCGGCCGGATGGACCGCTGCACCGTGGACGGCGAGGTCGTGCGGGCGCAGGAAGGCGGGTTCTACGGCGGGTGGGTCACCGACGCGGTCGTCGGCCCGTTCAAAGGCGCGCCCGGGTCGCTCGGGTGGTGAGTGGCGCCGCGGCTCCGCGGCGCAACGCCCGCTACACGGCGCTGGACGCCGACGGACCGGTGCCGCGCGAGATGGTGCGCGACCTGCTGGCGATCCGCCGCGACCCCCTGGGCTACCTCGAGAGCGTCGTCGCCCGGTTCGGTGACCTGGTGGCGTTCCCGCTGCCCCGCACGCCGGTGCTGCTCGTCAACGACCCTGCCGGCGCGCGCCGGGTGCTGGTCGAGAACGCCCGGGCCTACTCCAAAGCCACCATCCAGTACGGCGCCCTGTCGCTGGTCACCGGCGGGGGCCTGCTGACCGCGGACGGCGAGGCCTGGCGCCGCCGTCGCCGGATCGTGCAGCCGGCCTTCCACCACGGCACGCTGGGCGTCGTCGCCGAGCAGGCGGTCGCCGCCGCCGAGCGGGTCACGGCCGGCTGGGCGGACCTGCCCGACGGGGCGGTCGTCGACGTCGACGCCGCCTGCCTGCAGGCGACCCTGGAGGTCGTCGGCGCCACCCTGTTCGACGCCGACCTCGCCGCGGACGGCGAGCGGGTGGTCGCCGCCGTGCACACGGCCCTGGCCGTGGTGGTGCAGCGCGCCCGAACCCCACAGCCGTCGTGGCTCCCGACGCCCGCGAACCGGCGCCTCGCGGACGCCGTGGCCACCTTGGACCGGACCTGCGGTGACGTCGTCCGGGGGCGCCGCGCCCGCGGGCTGGCCGGCGGTGAGGACCTGCTCGGGCTGCTGCTGCGCTCCGCTGATCTCAACCCCGAGGCGGACACCGACGCCGCGGGGGAGGGCGGCCTCACCGACGTCGAGGTGCGCGACGAGCTGGTGACGCTGGTGATCGCCGGGCACGAGACGGTCGCGTCGGCGCTGTCGTGGACGCTGCTGCTGCTCGCCGACCACCCTCAGGTGCAGCAGCGCCTGCACGCCGAGCTGGACGCGGTGCTGCACGGACGTCGGGCGCCCGGCTGGGCCGACCTCGCGGCGCTGCGCGTCACCCGGTCGGTCGTCGACGAGGCGCTGCGCCTGTTCCCGCCCGCGTGGGTGCTGACCCGTCGGGCCGAGAGCGA
>JACMOY010000209.1 GCA_014377795.1 Actinomycetota bacterium
GCGCGCCGCTTGCGGTGAGCCAGGGCCCGAGCCAGCACCAGCAGCACGGCGGCGGCCGCGACGATCACGGCCAGCGTCAGCCCCTCGGACACCGCGTCGATGACCTCGTTGCGCTGGTGCTGCTGCGAGCGGCCGAACAGCGCGACCAGCGAGAGCACAGCCGCCACGCGCACTACCCACGCGACCAGCGCGGGTACGCGTCGCCGCAGCGTGCCGACGGCGCGCGGCGGTGCGGGGGCTCCTACCGTCGTCGTCACGCCGGTGAGCCTACGTCGGCGATGATGAGCCCGTGACGCCACGGGCACGCTGGACGGCGGTGGGGGCGCTGGCCGGGCTGCTCAACGCGAACTTCGTCCTCGAACGCCTGCTCCCGGTGGCGCGCGACCTGGCCATCAGCGGCCTCAGCGTGCCCGGGCAGCCGTGGTCGGTGGCCTTTCGGCTGGGCGACGGTGTCAGCGGGGCTCTCGTGGCGTTGCTCGGCGTGGCCCTGCTGCGCAGCGCGCGCCGGGCACGTCGGCTGCGCGCCGCGGCGGTCCTGGTGCTGGCCACCGGCGTCACGACGTGGGTGTCCGCCCTCGTCCCCCTGCGCTGCGTCGCGACCGTCAGCCCGTCCTGCGCCGGCGCGAGCCCGGGTGCGGCGCCGCCGCTGGCCAACCTGGTCCACGACGGTGTCAGCATCGTCGGGACGACGGCCGCCATCATCGCGACAGCCCTGCTCGCTGCGGTCACGACCAGAGGCCAGCGGATGGCGCACGCCGTGGCCTTCGTCGTGTCGGCCGCGCTCGGACTGGCGCTCGCCGTCGGTGCGCCCGGGACGGTGCCGGACTGGTTCGGCGCGGTGCAGCGCACCCAGGTGGTGACGCTGTCGCTCTGGTTCGCCGCACTCGGCCTGACGGTGGGCGCGCTGGCCGGTCGCGACGGGAGCACGATGAGGTCATGACCGATGACGCGTACCGGACCGAGCACGACACGATGGGTGAGGTGCGGGTGCCGGCGGCGGCACTGTGGCAGGCCCAGACCCAGCGGGCGGTCGAGAACTTCCCGATCTCGGGCACCCGGGTCGAGACCGCCCAGGTCCGGGCACTGGCGCGGATCAAGGGCGCCGCAGCGCGCGTGAACGCCCGGCTGGGCGTCATCGACGCGGACGTCGCCCGCGCAGTCAGCGACGCTGCGGCCGAGGTCGTCGAGGGACTCCATGACGACCAGTTCCCGGTGGACGTGTTCCAGACCGGGTCGGGCACCTCGACGAACATGAACGTCAACGAGGTGATCGCGACGCTCGCCACCCGGGCGCTCGCGGCGCCGGTGCACCCCAACGACCATGTCAACGCCTCGCAGTCCAGCAACGACACCTTCCCCACCAGCCTGCACCTGGCAGCCACCGACGCGGTCGTCAACGACCTCGTGCCGGCCCTGGAGCATCTCGCACGATCGTTGCAGCGCAAGGCGGACGAGTACGTCGACGTCGTCAAGGCCGGCCGGACGCACCTGATGGACGCGACGCCGGTGACCCTCGGGCAGGAGCTCGGCGGCTACGCGGCGCAGCTGCGGCACGGCGTCGAGCGCCTGCGCTCGACCCTGCCGCGGGTGGCCGAGCTGCCCCTCGGCGGGACCGCCGTCGGCACCGGCATCAACACCCCGCCGGGGTTCGCCGCGGCGGTCGTCGCCGACCTGGCCGCGTCCACCGGCCTGCCCCTGACCGAGGCGCGCGACCACTTCGAGGCCCAGGGCGCACGCGACGGCCTGGTCGAGCTGTCCGGCCAGCTGCGCACGGTCGCGGTCAGCCTGACCAAGATCTGCAACGACCTGCGGTGGATGGGCTCGGGGCCGAGGGCGGGGCTGGGTGAGGTGCACCTGCCGGACCTGCAGCCGGGGTCGAGCATCATGCCCGGCAAGGTCAACCCGGTCGTCCCCGAGGCCGTGCTGATGGTCTGCGCGCAGGTCATCGGCAACGACGCGACCGTCGTCTTCGCGGGCTCCTCAGGCACCTTCGAGCTGAATGTGATGATGCCGGTGATGGGCCGCGCGGTGCTGGAGTCGTTGCGGTTGCTGACGTCGGCCACCCGGCTGCTGGCCGACCGCTGCGTCGACGGCCTGGTGGCGGACGTCGAGCGGTGCCGCGAGCTGGCCGAGGGCTCGCCGTCGGTGGTGACCCCGCTGAACCGGCTGATCGGCTACGAGGCGGCGGCCAAGGTGGCCAAGGTGGCCGTCGCCGGCCGCGCGACGATCCGTCAGAGCGTGCTGGACCTCGGCTTCGTCGACCGCGGCGAGCTCACGCTGGCCCAGCTGGACGAGGCTCTCGACGTCCTGGCCATGACCCGACCCCGCCGCTGAGCTTCCCGCCGCGGGACGTCAGTATCGGCGCAGGCTCAGTACCAGTTCGTCGCGCGGCTGTGCGCCCAGGCGGCGCACGGCGTCCCGTACGCGCTCTCGATGTACTGCAGGCCCCACCTGATCTGGGTCAGCGGGTTGGTGCGCCAGTCCTTGCCGCTGGTGGCCATCCGCACGCCGGGCAGCGCCTGGGGGATGCCGTAGGCGCTGGACGTGGGGTTGTCGGCGCTGGTCTGCCACTGGCTCTCCTTGGACCACAGCAAGTCCAGGCAGGAGAACTGCGTCTGGCCCCACCCGCGGCGGGCGGCCAGCACGCGGGCGGCGGACTGCGGATCGCGGACGGCGAGCCGCAACCGCTCGCGATCGCGGCTGACCCGCTCGGCGCGGGCCCGCACCTGCTCCGCCTGCTCGCGCGCGGCGGCAGCCACCGCCGACCGGACGAGGCCGACGCGGTGGCTCAGCGCGGCGACCTCGCCGCGGTGCTCACCGGCCGAGCGCCGGGCCATCGTGACGTCGGCGAGCTCACCGGCGTGGACGCGGGCCGACGTGGGGACGCTGAACGCTGCCGGCACGGCCTGCGCCGAACCCCCCGAGGGGACGGCGACCGCACCGCTGAGGGCGGCAGCAGCCGCGACCGCACCGGCGCTGCACAGCAGGGCGGTGCGGACGACGGGGCGACGCAGGACGGGGCGCGTGGGGGCGCGATGGCGCACGGTGACCTCTCGGACGGCCCGGCCGAGGTGCTCGCTGACCGGATCATGGCCTCACCCGACGTGCGGGGAGGTGGACGGTGACCCCCCACGGTGCCCGGCCGGCCCCCGTCAGGACAAATCGACGTCGGCCGGCGTGACCTGGATCACACGTCAAGACCCTCGAGCAGCTCGGTGACCAGGGCCGCGATCGGCGAGCGCTCGGACCGCGTCAGCGTGACGTGGGCGAACAGCGGGTGGCCCTTGAGAGCCTCGATCACGGCGGCGACCCCGTCGTGGCGACCCACCCGCAGGTTGTCCCGCTGGGCGACGTCGTGGGTGAGGACGACCTTGGAGTTCTGGCCGACGCGCGACAGGACCGTGAGCAGCACGTTGCGCTCCAGCGACTGGGCCTCGTCGACGATCACGAAGGCGTCGTGCAGTGAGCGCCCGCGGATGTGGGTCAGGGGCAGCACCTCGAGCATGCCGCGGTCGATGATCTCGTCGACGACCTCGCTGGAGACCAGCGCCCCCAGGGTGTCGAAGACCGCCTGCGCCCAGGGGCCCATCTTCTCGGACTCGTTGCCGGGCAGGTAGCCGAGGTCCTGGCCGCCGACGGCGTACAGCGGCCGGAACACGATGACCTTGCGGTGCTGACGGCGCTCGAGCACCGCCTCGATGCCGGCGCACAGCGCCAGCGCGCTCTTGCCGGTGCCGGCGCGCCCGCCCATGCTCATGATCCCGACGTCGGGGTCCATCAGCAGGTCCAGGGCGATCCGCTGCTCGGCGCTGCGGCCGTGCAGCCCGAACGCGTCGCGGTCGCCGCGCACCAGGCGCACCGACTTGTCCGGGGCGACCCGGCCCAGGCCGCTGCCGCGCGGCGACACCAGCACGATCCCGGTGTGGCAGGGCAGCTGGCGAGCAGGCCCCAGGTCGAGCCGGCCGGTGTCGTACAGCTCGGCGACGTCGTCCGCGGTGACGTCGAGCTCGACCATGCCGGTCCAGCCGGAGTCGACGGCCAGCTCGGCCTGGTACTCCTCGGCGAGCAGGCCAACGGCCGAGGCCTTCACCCGCATCGGCAGGTCCTTGCTGACCACGGTGACGACGTCACCCTCGAGCGAGAGGTTCTTGGCGACGGCGAGGATGCGGGTGTCGTTGTCCCCCAGGCGAAAACCGGCCGGTAGGGCCAGCGGGTCGGTGTGGTTCAGCTCGACCCGCAGGGTGCCGCCGCCGTCGAGCTGCAGCGGCGCGTCCAGGCGGCCGTGCTCGATGCGCAGGTCGTCGAGCAGGCGCAGCGCCTGTCGGGCGAAGTACCCGAGCTCGGGATGGTGCCGCTTGGCCTCGAGCTCGGTCACGACCACGACCGGGAGCACCACCTCGTGCTCGGCGAAGCGCAGCATCGCGCGCGGGTCGGACAGCAGGACCGAGGTGTCGAGCACGAAGGTACGACGAGTGGCCACGTCCGACTCCCTTGCAGGGCGCCAGCGCCCGGCTCGCATGCGGGTGGGGGGCACGCCCGGGCGGGTGCCCTGACGTCCCTTGCGACGCTACGCCGCAGCCGGCCTCGCAGGCGGCGACACGCCGCGCGCGTCAGCCGCCGAAACGCCTCTGCCGCTGGGCGTAGGCCCGCAGCGCGCGCAGGAAGTCGACCTTGCGAAAGTCCGGCCAGAAGGCCTCGCAGAAGTAGAACTCGCTGTGCGCGCTCTGCCACAGCAAGAACCCCGACAGGCGCTGCTCGCCCGAGGTGCGGATCACCAGGTCGGGGTCCGGCTGCCCGCGGGTGTAGAGGTGCTCGGAGATGTGCTCGACGTCGAGGATCTCGGCGAGCTCCTCGATCGAGGTGCCCTTCGCGGCGTGCTCGTGCAGCAGCGAGCGCACGGCGTCGGCGATCTCACGGCGACCGCCGTACCCGATGGCGGCGTTGGCGGTCAGGCCCTTGCCCCTGCTGGTGATCTCGTCGAGCTCCTTGAGCCGGCGCGCGGTGGCGACCGGGAGCAGGTCGAGGGCACCGACGGGGTGCACGTGCCAGCGGCCGGTGGCGGCGATGCGCTCGGTGACGTCCTCGATGATCCCGAGCAGCGGGCTCAGCTCGGCCTCCGGCCGGTTCAGGTTGTCGGTCGAGAGCAGCCACAGGGTGACCAGCTCGACCCCCACCTCCTCGCACCACCCGAGCAGCCGCTCGACGTTGTCCGCGCCCGCGGCGTGGCCGGCGCGCGAGTCGGTGCCGGACGCCTTGGCCCAACGACGGTTGCCGTCGACGATCACGCCGACGTGGTGCGGCACCGCGGTGAGGTCCAGGCGACGCAGCAGGCGACGCTCGTAGAGGCCGTACGCCACCTGCCGCAACCCCACCGGCACTCCCGTCCTGGTGCCGGGCGCGTCCACACGCACCGACTGCGGGGCTCACGGTATCGGCACCCGGCCCGGCGCGGCCGACGCGGCATCACTCGGCACGACTTCTTCACATCAACGTACTCGCGAGTAACCTACGGCAACGTAGGTGGGTTTACAGTGGGCGTCATGAGCCGTTCGCAGTCGCCCGACTCCTCGCCCCCCGTAGCGGCGCCCAGCGTGGGTGACAGCGTCGCCGAGCGGATGGGCGAGCGGGTGGACGAGGTGGTCGCCGCCGTCAAGCCGCACCTGCGCGGGTGGTTGCACGCCGGTGTCTTCCCCCTCGTGCTCGTCGGGGGCATCGTGCTCACGGCTCTGGCCCCGAACACCGCCTCACGCGTGTCGTCCGCGGTCTTCGCCGTGACCGCGGACCTGCTGTTCGGCACCAGTGCGGTCTACCACCGAGGCAGCTGGTCACCCCGCACCGCGATCCTGCTCAAGCGGTTCGACCACTCGAACATCTTCTTGATC
The DNA here is from genome assembly GCA_014377795.1 of Actinomycetota bacterium. Classification (GTDB taxonomy): domain Bacteria; phylum Actinomycetota; class Actinomycetes; order Actinomycetales; family Angustibacteraceae; genus JACMOY01. The sequence continues at coordinate 5,883 of JACMOY010000209.1, forward strand.
ATCGCCGGCTCCTACACGCCGTTCGCGGCCCTGCTGCTCACCCACGACAAAGCCCGGACGCTGCTCTGGATCGTGTGGCTCGGCGCGCTGGGCGGAGTGCTCTTCCGGGTGTTCTGGGTCGGTGCCCCGCGCTGGCTCTACACCCCGATCTACTGCGCCCTGGGCTGGGTGGCCGTCATCTACCTACCCGACTTCTACCGCTCGGGCGGGGCGGCGCTGCTCACCCTGATCATCGTGGGCGGCGCGCTCTACACCCTGGGCGCGGTCGTCTACGGCCTCAAGCGCCCGAACCCGAGCCCGCGCTGGTTCGGGTTCCACGAGATCTTCCACGCCTGCACGATCGCCGCGTTCACGGTGCACTACATCGCCGTGTCGATCGCGGTCTACACCCACACCTGAGCTCTCACCCGTCCCCCCGCGCCAGCGTGAACCGCTGCAGCGCCTCGACGTCGGAGACGGGCAGGTCGCACACCTGGCCGCGACAGGGGTACGCCGCCGGCGCGCCCCGCACCAGCCCCCGGTCACGCAGCAACCCGACGGCGGGTTCGTCGTCCGGCCCGCCGACGGCGACGACCAGCCCAGGGGCGTTGCCACGCAACGCCTGCGCCAACAGCGAGGCCGTGCGCGGGTCGTCCACGTCCCCGACGACGGCGACCTCCCGCGGGCCGTCGACCAACGCCTCGGCCACGGCCAGCGACCACCCGGCGAACCGCGGTGCGCCGCCCGCGATCCGCCGGCCCGGCGCAAGGGCACGTTCGGCGGCGGCCCGGGCTCGCGAGTCGCCCGACAGCGCGGCCCACGACAGCAGGGCCCCGGCCGCCGCCGACGTCCCGCCGGGGTAGGCGTTGTCACTCGGGTCGGTGTGCTGCTCACCACCAGAAGCGTTGCGCAGCACCGGGTCAACGTCATCCAGAGCAGTGTCGCTCAGGCTGCCGTCGGCGGTGACGAACCGGTCGAGGACGTCGGTGACGACCTCGCCCGCCCCTCGCGCCCAGCGCGCCTCGCCCGTCACGGCGTACAGCGCCAGCAGCCCCTCGACCAGGTCGCCGTGGTCCTCGAGCACCGCGGCCGGCGTCCCCACCACGCCGTCTCGCGAGACCCGGCGCAGCCGCCCGTCCGGGCGGTGGGTGCCCAGCAGCAGCGTCGCCGTCCTGCGCGCAGCGTCGACGAGGTCCGGACGTCCCAGGAGGGCACCGGTCTCGGCCAGCGCCGCGATCGCCAGCCCGTTCCAGGCGGTCACGACCTTGTCGTCGCGCGCAGGCTGGGGGCGCTGGGCCCTGGCGGCAGCGAGCCGCACGCGTGCCACCTGCCAGCGCGCGGCGTCCGCCGGGTCGACGTCCGGGTCGCGGGTGAGCTGCAGGGTCGACGAGCCGTGCTCGAACGTGCCGGCGGCGGTCACCGCGGTCAGCTCGGCCACCCAGGCGCCGTCGTCCGGGCCGAGCAGGGCGCCCAGCTCGGCCGGCGTCCACACGTAGGTCAGCCCCTCGACCCCGTGGGTCGAACCCGGGACGGCGGTGTCGGCGTCCAGGGCGCTGGCCAGCCCACCCTCGGCGGTGCCGAGCGTGGCGAGCATCCAGTCGCACGTCTCGAGCGCGATCCGCCGACCGAGTGGTTCGCCGGTCAGCCGCCACCAGTGCAGGTAGACGCGGGCCAGCAGCGCGTTGTCGTAGAGCATCTTCTCGAAGTGCGGCACGACCCACCGGGCGTCGACCGAGTAGCGCGCGAACCCACCTTCCACCTGGTCGTACGTTCCACTGAAAGCCATGTGCCGCAACGTGTTCGATGCCATCTGCAGAGCCGACGCACCGGTGTCGGCGGCACCGACGCGGGCGGTGTGGCGCAGCAGCCACGCGAGCACCATCGACGGGGGGAACTTCGGCGCCCCGCCGAACCCGCCGTTCTCCGTGTCGTGCTCGCGGGCCAGCAGGCGGACGGCGCCCGCGAGGTCGTCGGCGTCCGGCGGTTGCTCGTCGGGTGGCGGTGCGGCGGTGACCAGCCCGGCGGCGATCCGCACCGAGGCGCCATCCACCTCGCCGCGACGGTCGCGCCACGAGGCCGCGATCGCCGTCAGCAGCTGGCCGAACGACGGCAGGCCGTGCCGCGCCTGCGGCGGGAAGTAGGTGCCGGCGTAGAACGGACGCCCGTCCGGCGTCAGGAACACCGTCATCGGCCACCCGCCCTGCCCGGTCAAGGCGGTAGTGGCCCGCATGTAGACGGCGTCGACGTCCGGTCGCTCCTCGCGGTCGACCTTGACGCAGACGAAGTCGGCGTTCATGGCTGCGGCGGTGGCGACGTCCTCGAACGACTCGTGCGCCATCACGTGGCACCAGTGGCAGGCCGCGTACCCGACGCTCAGCAGCACCGGCAGGTCGCGCTCACGCGCCGCAGCGAACGCGTCGTCACCCCACTCCCACCAGTCCACGGGGTTGTCCTGGTGCTGCAGCAGGTACGGCGAGGTCGCGGCAGCGAGGCGGTTCGGCATGCGCCCACTGTGCCGTGGTCACCCCCTCTTGACCTCCTGCAGGGTGTTGCCGCCGTCGACGACCAGCATCACCCCGGTGACGTAGCTCGCCTCGGCGGACGCGAGGAACACGACCGCGGCCGCTACCTCGGCGGCGGTACCGGGGCGCCCCACCGGTGTCGAGCCGCCCGCCCGGCGCTCGTCGTCCGTGGCCGAGGCCGTGTCGATCCAGCCCGGCAGCACCGCGTTCACGGTGACCCCGTGGCTGCCGACCTCGACCGCCAGCGCACGGGTCAGGCCGGTCATCCCGGCCTTGGCCGCGGCGTACGCGACGTCGCCGGGGTAGGCCACGACCGGGCCGGTGACCGAGGCGACGTTGACCACGCGACCCCAGCCGCGAGCGGTCATCGGGGCCAGCACCCCTCGGGTGAGTCGGAAGGCCGTGGTCAGGTTGCGGTCCAGCGAGGCCTGCCAGGTGGCGTCGTCCGTCGAGCGCCAGTCGCCGCTCTCACCGCCACCCACGACGCTGGTCATCCCCGCGTTGTTGACCAGGACGTCGGCGCCCCCCGCCCCCTCGACGTGCCCGACCAGGCGCTCGACGTCAGCGGCGTCAGTGAGGTCGGCGATGAGCGACTCGGCCCAGAACCCCTGAGCCCGAAGCGATTGCGCCCGCTCGTGCACGCGGTCGGTCGTCGCGGTGAGCACGACCCGTGCGCCGCAGCGGGCCAGCAGGTCGGCGCAGGCGAACCCGATGCCCACCGCGCTGCCCGCGCCACTGACCAGGGCGAGCCGTCCGGTGAGGTCGAAGGGTGGCCTGCTCGGCTGCGTCATGGGTCGTGACGCTAGCCCGCCGACCCCGCCCCGCGCCCCGCGGGCCGCACGGCACACTGGCGCCCATGCCGAGCACCCCACCCACCACCGAGCACCCCGTCACCCTGCCGGACGGGCGGGTCCTCGTCCTGCACCAGACCGGCGACCTCGACGGGGTGCCCGTCGTGACCCACCACGGCACCCCCGAGGGTGGCACCGTCTACGCCCCGCACGCGCAGGACGCTGCAGCGCGCGGCCTGCGGCTGATCTCCTACGACCGGGCCGGGTACGGCGGGTCGACGCGCGACGCCGGACGTGACGTAGCCGCGGTGGCCGCCGACGTCGGGGCCGCCCTGGACGCGATCGGCGTCGGCGGGTTCCTCACCTGGGGTGTGTCCGGTGGCGGACCGCACGCCCTGGCGTGCGCTGCGCTGCTGCCCGACCGGGTGCGCGCGGTGGCCTCGATCGCCGGCGTGGCGCCCTGGGACGCCGAGGGGCTCGACCCGATGGAGGGCATGGGCGAGGACAACGTCGAGGAGTTCGGGTTGGCGCTGCAGGGCGAGGGGCCGCTGCGGCCCCTGCTCGAGGCGTTCCGCGACTCCGTCCTGACGACGACCTCGGCCGACCTCGCCGAGCAGATGCGCAGCATCCTCGCGCCGGTCGACGTCCGCGCCCTGTCCGGTGACGCCGGAGACCACCTGCACGCGAGCATGGTCGCCGGCCTGGCGCGCGGCGTCGACGGCTGGTTGGACGACGACCTGGCCTTCGTGCGGCCCTGGGGTTTCGACCTGGCCTCGATCGCGGTGCCGGTGCTGGTGCAGCAGGGCGGGCAGGACCTGATGGTGCCGGCCGCGCACGGCCCGTGGCTGGTGGGCCACCTGCCGGGGTCGACCGGGTGGTTCGAGCCGGACCAGGGCCACCTGTCGATCACCCTCGACATCGGCCGCGTGCACGCCTGGCTGCTGGGGCACTGGCCCGGCTGAGCCGGCAGGGTCAGCGGCTCGGCGGCACGTCGCTGGGGGGCGGCTCGACCTCGGTGGCCAACCGCTGCTCCTCACGAAAGCGCATGCGGCGCAGGCGCGCCGTGAGGTTGCGCATCAGCAGCCAGGTGATCACGGCCAGGACGAACACGACCAGGAAGCCCAGCACCCCCGGGGTCAC
>JACMOY010000210.1 GCA_014377795.1 Actinomycetota bacterium
CCGTCCAGCGGCCGAGCAAAGCCGCAGGCTTGCCCGATGGCGTCGCCTTCTTCCAGAAAGCCTACGACTATTTGAAGCTGGTGAACCATTTCCGCTGAGGGATAGATAGGGCCCGGTCACGCCGGCCGGGTGGCGCCTGACGCTCGGCCCGACCATCGCCGCGCAGGTCGTCGACGCGGACGGCGTCGTCCTCGCCACGCCGGCGGCGCCGACGTCCCGGCTGCTGGCCGCGGCGGCCCCGGGGGCGGCCACCCTGCTGGCGCAGATCGAGTACGCGAGCGTCGCCATCGTGACCCTGCTGGTGCCGCGGTCGGCGGCCGGCCCGCTCGTCGGATCGGGGTTCCTCGTCCCCGCGGTCGAGGGCCGGTTCGTCAAGGCGGCCACCTTCTCGTCGTCCAAGTGGGCGTGGCTGGACGACTCCGACCCCGATCGGGTGGCGCTGCGGACGTCGGTGGGCCGGCACCGCGACGAGGCCGACCTGCAGCGCGACGACGCCGATGTCGTGGCCCGGGCGGTCGCCGACCTGGGCGAGCTGGTCGGTGGGCCACTGCCGGTGCTGGCGTCTCGGGTGACCCGCTGGGGCGGGGCACTGCCGCAGTACGCCGTGGGTCACCTGGCGCGGGTGGCGTCGGTGCGAGCGGCCCTCGCCGGCTCGCCAGGACTGGTCGTCGCGGGCGCGGCGTACGACGGCGTCGGGATCCCGGCGTGCATCGCCTCGGGGACCGCCGCGGCGCTGGCGGTCGGCACCCACCTCGAGCAGCTGGCGCGCGCCGCGAGAGGATAGGGGCATGAGCGACGAGAAGGTCAAGGCGCGCGAGATCAACGACACCATCCGGTACGCCATGTGGTCGGTGTTCGCGGTCCGCGACGCCGTCGACGGCGACCGCGCGGCGCTGACCGCCGAGGTGCAGCAGGTCCTGGACGGGCTGGCCACCGAGCACGGGCTGGTCGTGCGGGGGTTCTACGACGTCGCTGGGCTGCGTGCCGACGCCGACGTGATGGTGTGGTGGCACGGGCCGGACGTCGAGACCGTCCAAGCCGCCTACCGCGCCCTGCGGCGGACGGCGCTGGGTCACCACCTGGTTCCGGTCTGGTCCGTCGTCGCGCTGCACCGACCGGCCGAGTTCAACAAGAGCCACGTCCCGGCGTTCATGTCCGGCGAGGAGGCGCGCGGGTACCTGTGCCTGTACCCCTTCGTCCGCTCGTACGACTGGTACCTGCTGCCCGACGCCGAGCGCCGCGACATACTGGTCGAGCACGGCAAGGCGGCCCGCGACTACCCCGACGTGCGAGCCAACACGGTGTCGTCGTTCGCGCTCGGCGACTACGAGTGGATCCTGGCGTTCGAGGCCGACGAGCTGCACCGCATCGTCGACCTGATGCGTGACCTGCGCGCCACCGAAGCACGTCGCCACGTGCGCGAGGAGCTGCCGTTCTACACCGGCCCGCGGGTCGACCTGGCCGACCTGGTCGCCGGCCTGCCCTGAGGCGGGCGCGGCGACCAGCGGCGCTCAGGCCTTGGGCGCCAGGGTGAGGCTGATCGAGTTGATGCAGTAGCGCTGGTCGGTCGGGGTGTCGTACCCCTCGCCCTCGAACACGTGACCCAGGTGCGAACCGCAGTTGCCACACCGCACCTCGGTGCGCTTCATGCCCATCGACACGTCGGTGATGTACTCCACCCGCTCCTGCGCCAGCGGGGTGTAGAACGACGGCCAGCCGCAGTGCGACTCGAACTTGGTGTCGCTGCGGAACAGCTCTTCGCCGCAGGCGCGGCAGGCGTACACGCCCTCGGTCGTGGTGTCGGTGTACTCGCCGACGTACGGCCGCTCGGTGCCCCCCTCGCGCAGCACCGCGAACTCGCCCGGCGTGAGCTCGGCCTGCCAGGTGGCGTCGTCCTTGACGATCGGGTAGGTGCGGTCAGTGGGCTTCATCGGCTTCCTCTCGAACGGGTTGCGCAGCTTCATGAAGGTGGCAACACCGGCCCGGCCGGGGGAGTTCCCGGTCCGTCGGGGCGCAGGGGTGGGTACGGTCGGCGCATGGCGAGCGCGGCGACGACGATCGAGGTCGACGGACCCCACGGGGTGCGATCCGTGCGGCTGTCCAGCCCCGACCGCGTGCTGTGGCCGCAGGTGGGCCTCACCAAGCTCGAGCTGGCGCAGTACGTCGTCGCGGTGGGTGGCGCGCTGATGACGGCCCTGGCCGACCGACCGGTGACCCTGCAGCGGTTCCCGGACGGGGTCGAGGGCGAGGCCTTCTACTCCAAGAACCCGCCCCGCGGCGTCCCGGACTGGGTGCGCACCGTGGACGTCACCTACCCCAGCGGACGTCGGCACGCCCAGCTGGTCGTGGACGAGGTCGCCACCGCGGTGTGGGCGGTGCAGATGAACACGATCACCTGGCACCCGTGGCCGGTGCGCACGGGTGAGACCAACCAGCCGGACGAGCTGCGCATCGACCTGGATCCGCAGCCGGGGCGGGGGTTCGCCGATGCCGTCGAGGCCGCCCTGCTGCTGCGCGAGCTGCTCGGCGAGCTCGGGCTGACCGGCTGGGCCAAGACGTCCCGCAACCGCGGGGTGCACGTCTTCGCCCGGGTCCGGCCCGACCGAGAGTTCCTGGACGTCCGGCACGCGGTGATCGGCATCGGTCGCGAGCTCGAGCGCCGGGCGCCGTCCCTGGTGACGATGGCCTGGTGGAAGGAGGAGCGCGGCGAGAAGGTCTTCGTCGACTTCAACCAGAGCAACCGCGACCGCACGATCGCCTCGGCCTACAGCCCGCGTCCGCTGCCGCACGCGCCCGTCTCGATGCCGGTGAGCTGGGCCTCACTGCCGGACGTCGACCCCGCGCAGTTCACGGTGCGCACCGCCCCCGGGATGCTGGCTGCGGACGGCGACCCCTGGGCCGGCATCGACGCGGCGGTGGGCGACCTCGGTGCGGCTCACGCCCTGTGGGAGACCGATGTCGAGCGGGGCCTGGGCGAGCTGGCGTTCCCGCCGGACTACCCGAAGATGCCCGGTGAGCCGTCCAGGGTGCAACCCAGCCGCGCGCGCCCGACTGCCGACGAGACGCCCGCGTAGTCGGCCGAACCCGACGGGCCCGGCTCCCGCCCACGGGGATGGAGAGGCCGAGCCCTGTCAGCGGGAAAAGGCAACGGTAGGCGGACGACGAGTGTCGCGGTAGACGACCTTCGTCGTACGCCACTGTCGACGGAGGTCGAAGGCCATCTGGGGGTTGACAACAAGTCGGCCCCGCCCACCCCGGTGGGGGGGCGGGGCCGAGCCGCTCGCAGCGACCTGTCGGTCAGTAGTAGTGCTTGCGACCGCCGATGGCGCGGCCGGTGGCTCCGAGGACGTACAGGACAACTCCGACGAGGAGCAGGATGATGCCGATCGTGTACAGGATGCTGATCTTGGCGACCAACCC
>JACMOY010000211.1 GCA_014377795.1 Actinomycetota bacterium
CGGCGTCGCCGGCCGGGTTGTCGCGGCGCGACGGACGGGCTCGCGGGCGCTTCCTGACTCGTTGGCCCACCCGCTCTCGGTTGCGTTGCTCACGGCGCTGGCCGGCCGCTCCCGCCTGGCGCGGCGCCGCGGCACGCTGACGTGGAAGGGTCGCGCGGTATGAGCCGCGTGGTCGTGATCGGCGCCGGGGTCGGTGGGCTCGCCACCGCGGCGCGGCTGGCTGCGCTCGGGCACCAGGTCACCGTCTGCGAGCGCGGCAGCGAGGTCGGCGGCAAGCTCGGGCTCGTCAGCCACGACGTCCCCGGGCTGGGCACCTTCCGCTTCGACACCGGGCCCTCGTTGGTCACGATGCCGCAGGTCTTCCGCGACCTGTTCGACGCGACGGGCGGCTGGCCGACCGACCTGTCCCTGACCCCACTCGAGCCCCTCGCCCGCTACCGCTTCGCCGACGGCACGTTCTTCGATGCCAGCAGCGACCTCGACGAGCACTGTGCGCGCCTGGACGCCGCCCTCGGCGAGGGCAGCGGCGCCGACTGGCGCGGTTTCACCGCCCGCGCGCAACGGGTCTGGCAGGCCAGCCGTGGACCGTTCCTGGAGTCACCGCTCGACGGTCCACGGACCATCGCCAAGCTGGCCTCGCGGCGGCCCCGCGACATCACCGCGATCGCTCCGGGACGCTCGCTGCGCTCGCTGGGACGCCGGCACCTGCGTGACCCGCGTCTGCGCACCTATCTCGACCGCTACGCCACCTACACCGGCTCCGACCCGCGCCGCGCACCAGCGGCGCTCGCGGCCGTCCCCTACGTCGAGCAGGCGTACGGCGGCTGGTACGTCCCTGGCGGTCTGCACCGGCTCGGCGAGGCGATCCGTGACCGGGCTGTCGAGTGCGGAGCAGCGCTACGACTGGAGACCGAGGTGGTGAGCATCGAGATCACCGGTGGTCGTGCGTCCGGGGTCGTTCTGGCGGACGGGGAGCGCCTGCCGGCCGACGTCGTCGTGGCCAACGCCGACGCGGCGGCCGTCTACGGCACCGCGACCACACCGGGCCTGGTCAACGTCCCGACGGCCACGCGACGCCTGGCCCGCGCGACCCCGTCGTTGTCGGGCTTCGTGCTGCTGCTCGCCGTCGAGGGCCGCACCCCTGCTCTGGCGCATCACAACGTGCTGTTCCCCCGCGACTACGACGACGAGTTCGACGCCGTCTTCGGTGATCCCGCCCGCCCCGTGCCCGACCCGACGTTGTATGTCAGCGCCCCCGATGACCCGGCCGTACGCCCCGACGGGTGCGAGGCATGGTTCGTGCTGGTCAACGCACCCCGCCACGGTGTGGGTCGCGGGGCCGTCGACTGGCGGGCCCCAGGTGTCACCGAGACGTACTCCGCCCGCCTGCTCGACCTGCTCGCCGAACGCGACCTTCCTGTCCGCGATCGGGTGCGCTGGTCCCAGGTGATCTCACCCGCCGATCTCGAGCAGCGCACGGGCGCAGTGGGCGGCGCGATCTACGGCACGTCCTCCAACGGAGCGTCGGCGGCGTTCCTGCGCCCGGCCAACCGCTCGCCCCTGCCGGGGCTGTTCCTGGTCGGCGGGTCCTCGCACCCGGGCGGCGGACTGCCGCTCGTGACGCTGTCGGCGCAGATCGTCGCCGGACTGGTCGGACCGGCATGAACCGGCGGGAGCGGCTGCTGCTGCTCGCGTTCTTCGTCGTCGTGCTGGTGCTGCTGGTGCGCGACGAGCAGACGGCGACGCTGGTCGGTGGCGTGGCCGGCGCCGGGGCCGCTGTCGTCACTGCGGGTCGCCTGCACCGGCTGGGTCGCCGGATGGACGAGCGCCTCGGTGCGGACCCGGTAGCGGTCAAAGACTGGTCGTGGCGCCGCCCCGCCCTGCGCGCCGGCGCGCACCTCACGGTGCTGGGCGGGCTGCTGCTCACGACGGTCTTCGTGCCCTTCGTCGGCGACGAGCTGTTCGCCGGCGCTGCCGCTGCGGTGACCGCTTTCCCCGCGATCCTCACCGCGAGCAGGCTGCGCCGCTAACCGGCCCAGCGGCCTGGCGTCAGCGCCCCCAGCGGGTGGGGTCGTCGGCGTGGAGCAGCCCGCGCACCCACTCCAGGTCGCCCTCGTACAGCCGCACGTGCCCTTGGTCGATCGTGTACTGCAGGGCGGCGTTGCCCGCGGCCGCTTCGGCGTAGGAGTACGCGATCAGGTCCTCCAGGCGCAGGGCCGCCCAGCGCACCACCTCGACCGCCTCGACCCCGCCGTAGGCCTCACACAGCAACGCGACCCGGCGCCACTGCTCGGCAGGCGGCCCCGACCCCGGTCGGCCGTCTCGGTGGCCGGGCGGCGTCAGGCTGATGAAGCGGTACGCCAGATACCCCAGGTCCCACAGACGGGGTCCCGGGACGGCGTAGTCCCAGTCGATGAGCCCGACCAGCCGACCGTCCTGAAAGACGGCGTTGTACGGCGCGAGGTCACCGTGGCAGACAGTCTCGACGGGTTCCACCGCCGGGCGGCGCCACCCGGTGCGGGGAAGGTCCAGGCCCACCGCGGCGTCATGGACAGCGCGGGTCGCCCGGGCGACATCGAGCAGCACCTGGTCGCTCCACGCCCACGACGGGAGGGGGTAGACGGGCACCTCGCCATCGACCCAGGCGACGACCTCGCGACCGTCGTCGTCCAGGCCCAGATGCGCGGGCACCCCTGCGACGCCGGCCCGCCGCAGCCCGGTCATCAACGACGCGACGGCTGGTGTCCAGGGTCCGGCCACCCTGCGGACCGTGTCCCCCACCCGCACGACCGGCGCCGTGTGGCCGCCGACGAGCGGTTCGGCCTCGCTCACCCGCAGCCGTCAGCTGCAACCGGGGACCTCCGCGAGACCGCGACCGGCGCACACCTGAGCGTGCGCCAGGGCAGCGGACCCTGGCCACGGTCTGCGGTGGATGTCCTGGCTCCCGGCGAGGGCGACCAGGACGGCGTCACGCCGCGGGTGACTCGACCGGCAGGGCAAGCAGCTGACGCCGGATCGCCACCAGCAGCTGCACGATCGCCACCGCCGTCATCGTCGTGATGATCGCCAGACCGGTCGTCGCCACCAGCACCCGGTGATCCAGGAAGACGCCGCCGAAGTGAATGGAGGCCGACAGGAAGATCACCCGGTTGGGCCGCTCGGCGATGGTGATCCGGCCGACCTCGTCGCCCCCGGCGTTGCCGGCGCGGGCCCGGACGTACTCCATGAAGAAGAACCCGAAACCGCACGCCAGGGCGAGCTCCGGCGGCGCGCCGACGGAGATGACCGCGAACAGGTAGATGACGTCGTTGACCCGGTCGACGGCCGAGTCTAGGACGTAGCCCCACCGGGTCGTGCGGTCCTCCAGGACAGCCACGCAGCCGTCGAGGGTGTCGAACAGCCCGCTGGCGACC
>JACMOY010000021.1 GCA_014377795.1 Actinomycetota bacterium
AGGCGATCGCCCCCGTGTTCGCCGGCATCAACCTCGAGGACATCTCCGCGCCGCGCTGCTTCGAGATCGAGCAGCGGCTGCGCGACGAGCTCGACATCCCGGTGTTCCACGACGACCAGCACGGGACGGCGATCCTGACCCTGCTGCTGCACGCCGGCGCCCACGACGTCGTGGTGTGCGACAAGGACGGCGTGGTCGAGCCCGCGCGTCCCGACGTCGCCGGCGACCCGACGTCCGCCCTGGGCCGGGTGGCGACCAGCACCAACCCGCGGGGCGTCACCGGCACCCTGCGCGGGGCGCTCGCCGGCGCCGACGTGTTCATCGGCGTCTCGGCGCCCGGCATCCTCACCGGTGACGACATCGCGACCATGGGCACGGGCGCGGTCGTCTTCGCGATGGCCAACCCCGACCCGGAGGTCGACCCGATCGCGGCGGCCGCGCACGCGACGGTGGTGGCGACCGGCCGCAGCGACTTCGCCAACCAGATCAACAACGTGCTGGCGTTCCCCGGCGTGTTCCGCGGGCTGCTGGACGCGCAGTCGCGCTCGATCGGCGTCGAGGTGCTTCTGGCCGCTGCCCGGGCGCTGGCGGCCGTGGTCAGCGACGACGAGCTGAACGCCGCCTACATCATCCCCAGCGTGTTCCACCCCGACGTGACCAAGGTGGTGGCCGCCGCCGTCGAGCGGGCCGCGACCGGCTCCCGCGACCCGCAGTGAGCGCGCGCCGGTGGCTGTTCGCCGCGGCGGTGGCCGGGCAGCTCGTCGTCCTGTACGCCCCCCGGGCACCCTCGACCGGTGGGGTCCCCGGGCTCGACAAGGTCGTCCACGTGCTCGTCTTCGCCGTGGTGCTGGGGCTGGGGTGGTGGTCGGGCGCGCCGCGGCCCCTGGTGCTCGCGGTCAGCGTGGTGCAGGCGCCGGTCAGCGAGCTGCTGCAGTGGGCCGTGCTGCCGCACCGCTCCGGCGACCCGCTCGACCTGGCGGCCGACCTCGTCGGCTGCGCGCTGGGCTGGTGGGTGGCGCGGCGGGTGATGATGGCCCGGTGACCCGCTCCGACCTGACCGGCCAGCTGCTGGTGGCCACCCCGCTGCTGAGTGGGCCCACGTTCCGCCGCACGGTGGTGCTGCTGCTCGACCACGGGCACGACGGGGCGATGGGAGTCGTGCTCAACCGGCCGATGACCGTCGAGGTGGCCGCGGTGCTGCCGGCCTGGCAGCCGCACACCACCGCCCCCGGGGTCCTCTTCCAGGGCGGCCCGGTCGAGCAGGACTCCGCGCTGGGTCTGGTCGCGGCGCCCGGCGACGCGGGCGAGCCCGTGGGCGTGCGCCGGATCAGCGGCGCCCTCGGGCTGGTCGACCTGGACGTCGAGCCGCTGTCCGTCGTCTCCGGCCTGGCCGGCCTGCGGGTCTTCGCCGGGTACGCGGGGTGGTCGCTCGGCCAGCTCGAGGCCGAGATCGCCGAGGGGTCCTGGTACGTCGTGGCCGGCGAGGCGCGCGACCCGTTCAGCGCCGACCCGGCGTCGCTGTGGCGCGAGGTGCTGCGCCGCCAGCGCGGCGAGCTCGCCTACGTCGCGACCTACCCCGAGGACCCGGTCCAGAACTAGCGGCCGCCGCTCGGATCCGGCGAACTACGCTGGAGCCATGAGCACCGACGACCCGTACCCCGGCCCCGACGTCGCGCCCGGCAACCCGTCGCCGGGCAACCCGTCGCCCGGCACCACCGTGCTCGAGCGCGAGCTGGTCGAGGAGCAGGTCGTCGAGCCGGGCGACCACGAGCGCTTCGCGCACTACGTGCGCAAGGAGAAGATCCTCGAGAGCGCCATGAGCGGCGAGCCGGTGATCGCCCTGTGCGGCAAGGTGTGGGTGCCCGGGCGCGACCCCCAGCGGTTCCCCGTCTGCCCCACCTGCAAGGAGATCTTCGAGGGGCTGCGCCCGCCCGAGGACGGTGACTGACGGCCGTCCCTAGCACGCCCGCCGGGCCCGGCGGACGAACCCGGGGCGCGGCATGTCGTCCGCCGCGCGTCGTGAAGGTCGACGGACCGTGAGTACCTCCGCCGCCTCCCACCTGCCACCCGCCTTCCCCGGCCGGGCCCCGTGGGGAACCGCCGCGAAGCTGCGGGCCTGGCAGCAGCGGGCGCTCGACCAGTACCTGGCCGATGACCAGCGCGACTTCCTCGCGGTGGCCACCCCCGGCGCAGGCAAGACGACGTTCGCCCTGCGGGTGGCCACCGAGCTGCTCGGCCGCGGCGAGATCGCCCGGGTGACGGTCGTGGCGCCCACCGAGCACCTGAAGCGGCAGTGGGCGGACGCCGCGCACCGGGTCGGCATCAGCATCGACCCCGAGTTCAAGAACGCCCACGGCAGCCACGGCCGCGACTTCGACGGCGTCGCGCTCACCTACGCCCAGGTCGCCGCCCGCCCCGCGCTGCACCACGCCCGCACCAGGGCCTCGCCGACCCTGGTGATCCTCGACGAGGTGCACCACGGCGGCGACGCCCTCTCGTGGGGCGACGCCGTCCGCGAGGCCTTCGAGCCGGCGACCCGACGGCTGGCGCTGACCGGCACGCCGTTCCGCTCCGACACCTCGGCGATCCCGTTCGTCACCTACGAGGCCGGTCGGGCCGGTGTCCGACGGTCGCGGGCCGACTTCACCTACGGCTACGGCGACGCCCTGCGCGACGGGGTGGTGCGCCCGGTCATCTTCTTGGCCTACTCGGGCCAGATGCGCTGGCGCACCCGCGCGGGCGACGAGGTCAGCGCCCGCCTCGGCGAGCCGCTGACCCAGGACATGACGGCGCACGCCTGGCGCACCGCCCTCGACCCGACCGGCGAGTGGGTGCCGGCCGTGCTGCAGGCCGCCGACACGCGCCTGTCAGAGGTGCGCCGCGGCGTCCCCGACGCGGCCGGGCTGGTCATCGCGACCGACCACGCCCAGGCCAAGGCGTACGCCGCGGTGCTGCGGGGCATCACCGGTCAGCCACCCGTCGTCGTGCTCTCGGACGACGCGGGTGCCTCCGCGCGGATCGAGGACTTCACCACCGGTGACCAGCGGTGGATGGTGGCCGTGCGGATGGTCTCCGAGGGCGTCGACATCCCGCGCCTGGCCGTCGGCGTCTACGCCACCTCGATCGCGACCCCGCTGTTCTTCGCCCAGGCCGTGGGGCGGTTCGTCCGGGCGCGGCGGCGCGGCGAGACGGCGTCCGTGTTCGTCCCCAGCGTGCCGACCCTGATGCTGCACGCCGGCCAGATGGAGCTCGAGCGCGACCACGTGCTCGACCGGCCGGCGTCCGCAGATGGTGACCTGTGGTCGCCCGAGGACGCGATGGTCGCTGCGGCGAACCGGCCCGAGCAGGCGGCGGGTGAGCAGGACGGGTTCGCGTTCGAGGCGCTGGACGCCCAGGCGGAGTTCGACCGCGTGCTGTTCGACGGGGGCGAGTTCGGCGTCGCCGCCGAGATCGGCAGCGACGAGGGGCAGGACTTCCCCGGCCTGCCCGGGCTGCTGGACGCCGACCAGGTGGCGCACGTCCTGCGCCAGCGCCAGGCCAGCCAGCAGCCGGGACGGCGATCGGGGGGGGCCGCCGACAAGAACGACCCCCCGGCCGCCGTCGCCGCCCATCGCGAGGTGGCCGCTCTGCGCAAGGA
>JACMOY010000022.1 GCA_014377795.1 Actinomycetota bacterium
CCGCGCCCCCCTCCTCCTGTGCGTGGTGGCGTGCGGCCGCCCCGACGGCTACCTCGAGCGCGGGCTGCTCCCCTGGGACGTGGCGGCCGGTGCCCTGATCGCCCGCGAGGCCGGCGCCGTGGTCAGCGGGCTCGGGCAGGCAGCGGCGGGGTACGAGCTGGTGCTCGCCGCCGGGCCGCGGGTGCACGCGCTGCTGCAGGGCGCCGTCAGCGGGCTGGGCCCCGACACCGACGGGCCCTGACCGCTCAGGCCGGCTCGCGCTGCTCGAGCTCGACCAGGTCGACCACGGTCACGCCGTTGCTGTCGGCCAACCGGGTCAAGGAGTCCAGCTCGCCCTCGCGCACACCCACCAGGTAGTCGTCGCCGTCGGCCAGGGCCTGCTGCAGCGCCCGACGGGCGGCGCCGACCCGGGCGCTGATCTGCTGGGTGAACTCGTCCACGTGGACCTCCGGGCATCAACGGCACGACGGCGACGGCAGTTGCGCCGACGCCACAGGGTGACGTCAGCCGGCGCCTGCGTGCAAGTGCGCCGGCCGCCGTTCGAGGTGAACGTCGGGTGAACCCTGAAGCGTCTGGCGGGCCCGATGGGGCGCCGCCGCCCGGGATGCGCAACAATCCGCCTCTGCAGCAGCCATCGGCTGCGACAGACCCGAACGACAGCGGGCACAAACTCGGGCTCGGAGGCGTTGACACGCCGCATGCCGCACCGCACCACCATTCTCGGAGGACGACCACACGATGGCGACTGACTACGACGCACCCCGCAAGACCGACGACGACCTCGGCGAGGACAGTCTCGAGGAGCTGAAGGCCCGTCGCGTCGACAAGAGTGCTTCTGCCGTCGACGTCGACGAGACCGAGCAGGCAGAGGGTTTCGAGCTGCCCGGGGCCGACCTGTCGAACGAAGAGCTCTCGGTGCGGGTGCTGCCGCGTCAGGCCGACGAGTTCACCTGCAGCGTCTGCTTCCTGGTCAAGCACCGCAGCCAGCTGGCGGTCGAGGACACCGCTCAGCTGGTCTGCCGCGAGTGCGCCTGATCGACGGCGCAGCGGTCGATCTCGGCCCGCAGGGCGGCACTCGCGCGGTCCGGACGCCGCGAGGAGACCAGCCAGAACGGGACGGGATCGTCGGGGTCGGCCACCTCGACGGCGAAGCCGGCCGCGATCCAACCCCGCTGGCACAGGTAGGCCCGGGCGTCGGCCCGGGGGCCCCGCAGGGCGCTCATCTGGGTGGCGTCCAGCTCGCGCACGACCCCCAGCTGACCCACCGGGATCTGCGCCCGGCCGGCGACCAGCCGTTCGTCGCCGACGGTCACGACGGCGCTCGGGCGCAGCAGCGCCCAGGCCGCGGCCACGACGGCGGCGACGGCCACCGGCACCGCCACCCGCGCGCCGAAGGCGGTGAGCACGACCAGACCGCTGCTCGCCGCGACCGGCAGCGCCGCAAGCCACACCCACGGCGCCGGGGTCAGACGCTCGACGTACGTCCGGGTCGCGCGTGGTGCCGCCATGACGTCCAGGGTGCCACGGGCCGCGCGCGGCCGCGGGACCGAGGGCGGGCGGCGAAGGCGTTAGGGTCACCGCGATGACCCTGTCCGCCGCCGACCGCGTCTCGGCGCAGCCGATCGGCACCGTCGACGTCCGGCTCATGCTGCTGGACGACGCGCTGCCGGCTCCGACGTACGCCCATCCCGGCGATGCCGGGGCCGACCTGGTCACGCGGGTCGACCTCACGCTCGCCCCCGGTGAGCGGGCCAGCGTGCCGACCGGTGTCGCGATCGCGCTGCCCGAGGGGTACGCGGCCTTCGTGCACCCTCGGTCGGGGCTGGCGGCGCGGCACGGCATCACGGTGGTCAACGCGCCGGGCACCGTCGACGCGGGCTACCGCGGCGAGATCCTGGTGACCCTGCTCAACACCGACGCCACCGAGCCGCTGACGCTGAGCCGGGGTGACCGGGTGGCCCAGCTGGTGGTGCAACGGGTCGAGCGCGCCAGGTTCGTGCTGGTTCAGGACGTCGACGAGCTGGACGCGTCGGCGCGCGGCACCGGCGGCCACGGCTCGACCGGTCTGGCCAGTGCGCACGTTTCGGACGTCGGGGCCAGCGCCCCGGAGGGAGATGCACCGTGAGCCTGTTCAAGCGCAAGGGCGCCAAGGGCGAGGACGCCACGCCGCCGGGTACCACGCCACCGGACGAGTCCGGCGACCTGCCGGAGGTGGATCGCGAAGCCGCCGACGACACCGCCGAGGCGACCCCGGTGCGCGAGCCGGGTGTCGGCCCCTTCGACGTCACCGAGGTGGACGGCTCGCAGGAGCGGTTGGACGTCGGCGCCTTGTGGCTGCCGCTGGTCGACGGCATCGAGCTGCAGCTGCAGATGGACGAGGGCAGCGGTCAGGTGACCGGCGTGTTCGTCGTCCTCGGCGACTCGGCTGTGCAGCTGCAGGCGTTCGCCGCACCTCGACACGAGGGCATCTGGCGCGAGGTGTGCGGCGAGATCGCCGCCGGCATCACCGAGCAGGGCGGCACGGCCGACCCGGGCGTCGGCCCGTTCGGCCACGAGCTGCTCGCGCGCGTACCGAGCACCCAGCCCGACGGCAAGGTCGGGTTCCAGCCGCTGCGCTTCACCGGCGTCGACGGGCCACGCTGGTTGCTACGGGCGGTCTTCCACGGCCAGGCCGCGATCGACGCGGCGGCGGCCGAGGCGCTGGAGGCGCTCGTGGCGCAGGTCGTCGTGGTCCGCGGCAGCGAGCCGATGGGCCCGCGCGAGCTGCTGCCCCTGCACCTACCGGCCGGTGCCGAGGAGTCGGGCGAGGGGCAGGTCGAGGGGTCGGGCGAGGTCGAGGACGGGCCCGGCGCCGCGGACGACCTGAACCCGTTCGAGCGCGGCCCCGAGATCACCGAACGACGCTGACCGCGCGCGCGTAGGCTGCTGCCATGGCGTCGACACCCGGCCGGTTCACCTCCGTCCTGCACCGGCTCACCAGCTCGCAGCAGGTGCTCGAGGACGAGGACCTGCTGGCCGCGTCCGGCAGGGCGGGGGGGACGCCGGTGCGCGAGCTGCCCGACCGCCGCGAGGCCTGCGTGTGCGGCACCGTGCGGTCGGTGACGCTGCGGCCGCGAGCCGGGGTGCCCGCCCTGGTCGCCGAGCTGTACGACGGCACCGGCACGCTGACGGTGGTCTGGCTGGGGCGCCGGCAGATCGCCGGCATCGTCCCGGGTCGCCGGCTGCGGGTGCACGGTCGGGTCGCCCAGCGCGACGGTCAGCCCGTGGTGTTCAACCCCGCGTACGAGCTGCTGCCCGGCGGGGCCTAGTGCCGCCGTCCGACGTCGCCCTGGCGGACGCGCTCGGGGCGGTGCCCGAGGGAGCGACCACGGTCGAGGAGGTCGTGCGCGCGCGGCTGGCTGAGAGCGTCGGCGGGTGGCGCGGGTCGGTCGAGACGGCGCTGCCGACGGTGGCGTTCGTCGTGACCTGGGCCCTGACCCACCAGGTGCGCACCTCGCTGCTGGCCGCCGCCGCGCCCGTGGCACTGGCTGTGCTCGTCCGGCTCGCGCAGCGCCAGACCCTGCGCTACGCACTGGGCAGCCTGGCCGCGCTCGCCATCGCGGGATTCTTCGCACTGCGCACCGGCCGGGCGCAGGACGTGTTCTTGCCGGGCATCCTCTACAGCTGCGGGCTGACCGTGCTCACGCTGCTCTCGGTGGTGACCCGGTGGCCGATGGTCGGGTTCGCGCTGGGGTCGACGTCGGCCGACCCGCTCGCCTGGCGCACCCACGCCGGCGTGGTGCGGCTGTGCCAGCGGCTGACCCTGGTGCTGTGCGCTCTGTACGCGGTGCGCGCGGTGATCATGCTGCCGCTCTACCTCGCCGGCCAGGTCGGCCTGCTCGGGGTGGCCAAGATCGCCCTGGGCTGGCCGTTGTACCTGGTCGCCGTCGCGGGGATGGGCGCGCTGCTGCTGCGCGGTCGCACCCCGCTGGTGGCCTAGCTCGGCCCAGCTCCGGTCAGCTGCGCCGCAGGACGTGCCCGGGCGACAGCATCTGCTCCAGCGCCGACTCGCTCTCGGGGACGGTGAGGAACAGCAGCTCGTCGCCGGCCTCGAGGGCGTCGTCGCGGGTCGGGGCGATGGGCCGGTTCTGGCGGATCACGCCGACCAGGATGGTGTCGGCGGGCCAGCTCAGGTCACCGACCCGGACCCCGGCGTACGTCGAGTCGCGGGGCAGGGTCATCGACACCATCGTGGCGTGACCCTGCTGGAACTCGAAGATCCGCACCAGGTCACCGACGCTGACGGCTTCCTCGACCAGGGCGGTCATCAGCCGCGGCGTCGATACCGCGACGTCGACCCCCCACGCCTCGTCGAACATCCACTCGTTCTTGGGGTTGTTGACCCGCGCGACCGTGCGGGGCACCCCGAACTCGGTCTTGGCGATCAGCGAGACGACCAGGTTGGCCTTGTCGTCGCCGGTGGCCGCCACGACGACGTCGCAGCTCTCGAGGCCGGCCTCGTTCAGCGCCGAGATCTCGCAGGCGTCGGCGAGCAGCCACTCGGCGTCGGCGACCCGCGCGGTCTGCACGGCGCGCGGCTCCTTGTCGACGATCAGGACGTGGTGGCCGTTGGCGAGCAGCTCACGGGCCACCGAGCGGCCCACGCTGCCCGCACCGGTGATGACGACGCGCATGGGGACTCCCTCAGTCGTGGTGGGGCGTGGCGGCCAGCGCGGCCTCGGCCCGGCGCAGGTCGGACTCGACCAGCGTGAACTGCAGCACGTCGCCGTCCTGCATCAAGGTGGTGGCGTCGGGCACCAGCCCGTGCCCCAGGCGGGTCAGGTAGGCCAACCGCACGCCGCCCGCGGTGGCGACCTCGTCGACGCGCCGTCCCACCCAGCCCGGGTGCACCGGGATGTCGGCCAGCAGCACCTCGCCGCTGGGGTCGCGGTACGTCGGGGCCGCGCCGGCAGGCAGCAGCCGGCGGATCATCTGGTCCGAGGTCCACTTCACCGTCGCCACCGTGGGGATGCCCAGCCGCTGGTAGATCTCGGCGCGGCCCGGGTCGTAGATGCGGGCGACGACGTTGTCGACCCCGAACGTCTCGCGGGCGACCCGCGCGGCGAGGATGTTGGAGTTGTCACCGCTGCTGACGGCCGCGAAGGCGTGCGCGCTCTCGATGCCCGCCTCGAGCTGGATGTCGCGGTCGAAGCCGACGCCGTTGATGCGCCGCCCCTCGAACGAGGCCCCGAGGCGGCGGAACGCGGACTCGTCCTGGTCGATGACGGCCACGTCGTGGCCCTGGGCCTCGAGGCTGTGGGCCAGGGTCGATCCGACCCGGCCGCAGCCCATGATCACGAAGTGCACGGATCCCTCTCGCAGGTCGTCGGCACCAGGGTTCTGGCTGCCCCGAAACCGTACACCGGCCCGGGTGCGCCTAGCATGACCGTCCGTGCCGCTCGCTGGTCAGATCCTCAAGCGCCTGCTGGTCGGTCGTCCCCTCGGGAGCGACCGCCTGGGCGAGACGCTGCTGCCCAAGCGGATCGCGCTGCCGGTCTTCGCCAGCGACGCGCTGTCGTCGGTGGCGTACGCGCCGGACGAGATTCTGCTGACGCTGAGCGTCGCCGGCCTGACCGCGTACGCCTTCAGCTGGAAGATCGCCCTCGCGGTGGCCCTGGTGATGCTCGTGGTGGTCGCGTCGTACCGCCAGAACGTGCACGCCTACCCCTCCGGCGGCGGCGACTACGAGGTCGCGACGACCAACCTGGGCAAGACCGCGGGCCTGACCGTGGCGAGCGCGCTGCTCGTCGACTACGTGCTCACCGTCGCGGTGTCGATCAGCTCGGCCGCGCAGTACGCCGCGTCCGCCATCCCGCTCCTGAAGGGCCACGAGGCCCTGGCCGGTGTGGCGGCGGTGACGGTGCTCACCGCGATGAACCTGCGCGGGGTGCGTGAGTCCGGCGGGGCGTTCGCGCTCCCCACCTACGTGTTCATGGTGTCGATCATCGGCATGGCCCTGTGGGGGTTCTTCCGCTACTACGTGATCGGTGATCTGCCGCGCGCCGAGAGCGCCGACCTGACGCTGGTCGCCGAGCCGGGCTACGAGGCCGGGCTGGCCAGCCTGGCCGGCGGGTTCCTCGTGCTGCGCGCCTTCTCGTCCGGCTGTGCGGCGCTGACCGGTGTCGAGGCGATCAGCAACGGTGTGCCCGCGTTCATGAAACCCAAGAGCCGCAACGCCGCCACGACCCTGGCGCTGCTCGGTGGCATCTCGGTGACGATGCTCGTGTCGATCGTCGTCCTGGCGCGGATGACCGATCTGAAGTTCGCCGAGGCGCCCGCCACGCAGCTGCTGCGGGGTGGCGTCCCGGTCGGGGACGGCTACCAGCAGGACCCGGTGATCGGTCAGCTGGCGCACGCGGTCTTCGACACCTTCCCGGTGGCCTTCTACGTCGTCGCCGCGGCGACCGGCGTCATCCTGGTGCTCGCCGCCAACACCGCGTTCAACGGCTTCCCGGTGCTCGGCTCGATCCTGGCGCGCGACGGCTTCCTGCCGCGCCAGCTGCACACCCGCGGCGACCGCCTGGCGTTCAGCAACGGCATCCTGACCCTCGCGGTGATGGCCGGCGTGCTGATCCTCGCCTTCGACGCCCAGGTCACCCGGCTGATCCAGCTGTACATCGTCGGTGTGTTCGTCTCGTTCACCACCAGCCAGGTCGGGATGGTGCGGCACTGGAACCGACTGCTGCGCACCAGCGCCGCTGGTGACCGGGGGCGGATGCGCCGCAGCCGCGTCGTCAACGCGGTCGGCGCCGGGCTGTGCGGCACGGTGCTCGTGGTCGTCCTGATCACCAAGTTCGCCAAGGGCGCGTGGATCGCGATCGCTGCGATGGTGGTGATCTTCATGCTGATGCGCGGGATCCGTCGGCACTACGACGCGGTCAGCGTCGAGCTGGACCCGGACGTCGACACCGGGGACGTCGTCCTGCCCTCTCGCGTGCACGCACTGGTGCTCGTGTCCAAGGTGCACCGCCCCACGCTGCGCGCCCTCGCGTACGCCCGCGCCACCCGCCCGTCGGTGCTCGAGGCCATCAGCGTCAACGTCGACCCGGACGAGACGCAGGCGCTGCAGGCCGACTGGGACCGCCGCAACATCCCGGTGCCGCTGAAGTCGCTGGACTCGCCGTACCGCGAGATCACCCGGCCCATCGTCGACTACGTGCGCTCGATCCGTCGCGAGAGCCCGCGTGACGTGGTGATGGTCTACATCCCCGAGTACGTCGTCGGGCACTGGTGGGAGGCGTTGCTGCACAACCAGAGCGCCCTGCGGCTGAAGACCCGACTGCTGTTCACGCCCGGTGTGATGGTCGCCAGCGTGCCGTGGCAGCTGAGGTCGTCGCAGGGCCTGGAGCCGAAGGTCGAACCTTGAGCGCGGGGGAGTCGCTGGTCGGGCTCGAGGTCGAGGTCGAGGTCGGCGCCGTCGCTCACGGCGGGCACTGCGTCGCGCGGCACGAGGGCCGGGTGGTCTTCGTCCGGCATGCGCTGCCCGGTGAGCTCGTCCTCGCGCGGGTCACCGAGGGCTCGGACGGCGACCGCTTCGTGCGCGCGGACGCCGTGGCCGTGCTGCGCGCTGCGCCGGGCCGGGTCGAGGTGCGCTGCCCCGTCGCGGGGCCCGGTGGCTGCGGTGGCTGCGACTGGCAGCACGCGTCCCTACCCACCCAGCGCGACCTCAAGGCCGCGGTCGTGAGCGAGCAGCTGCAGCGGCTGGCGGGGCTCGACGTCGACGTGGTCGTCGAGGCCGTGCCCGGTGACGACGACGGGCTCGCCTGGCGCACCCGCGTTCAGCTGGCGGTCGACGGGGACGGCGTCCCTGGGCTGCGCCGGCACCGGTCGCACGACGTCATCCCGGTCTCGCACTGCCCGATCGCCCACCCTGGGGTCGACGCGACGGGCGTGACCGCGGCGCCCTGGCCTGGTGTGCGCAGCGTCGAGGTGGTGGTTCCCTCAGCCGCGCAGGAGCCGGCGCTGGTGGTCGTCGTGCCCACCGGGCGGCGTCCGCGACTGCCGTCGGTGCGGGCCTCGGTGACCCTGCTGGACGCCGAGGGCACCCTCGAGCGCGTGAGCGGCCGCAGCTGGGTGCGCGAGGACGTCATCGCCGGGGACTGGCGACGTGGGTTCCGGGTGTCCGGGTCGGGGTTCTGGCAGGTGCACCCGGGTGCTGCGGGCGCCCTGGTCGGCGCGGTGCTCGACGGGCTCGCGCCCCGCCCGGGTGAGCAGGTGCTCGACCTGTACGCCGGCGTCGGGCTGTTCGCGGCCGCGCTCGCCCACCGCGTGGGCCCAGACGGTGCCGTGCTCGCCGTCGAGGGTGACCCCCGCGCCGTGCGCCACGCTCGGCGCAACCTGCACGACCTGCCCGGTGTCGGCATCACCCAGGGCCGGGTCGACCGGGTGCTCGGGGCCATGCTCGCCGACGGGCTGACCGCGGACCTGGTGGTGCTCGACCCCCCGCGCACGGGCGCCGGACGCCGGGTCGTCGAGCAGGTGTGCTCGCTCGGGGCGCGGGCCGTCGGCTACGTCGCCTGCGACCCGGCCGCGCTGGCCCGCGACGTGGGGTACGCCGCGCAGCACGGCTACCGGCTCGCGAGCCTGCGCGCGCTCGACCTGTTCCCGATGACCCACCACGTCGAGTGCGTCGCCGTGCTGGTGCCCACCGGGGAGTAGAAATTATCTCGACGTCAAGATAAAGTGATGACCACCGGCACCGCGGCCGGGGATGCAGCAGCGAGGAGACACCGTCGTGAGCAAGGACAGCTTCGGCGCCAAGGGCGCCCTGCAGGTCGGTGGCGAGAGCTACACGATCTTCCGGTTGACCGGCGTCGACGGCGCGGCGGACCTGCCGTTCAGCCTCAAGGTGCTGCTCGAGAACCTGCTGCGCACCGAGGACGGCGCGAACATCACCGCCGACCACGTCCGGGCCCTGGCCGGCTGGGACCCGGCGGCCGAGCCCGACACCGAGATCCAGTTCACCCCCGCCCGGGTGCTGATGCAGGACTTCACCGGCGTCCCGTGCATCGTCGACCTCGCCACCATGCGCGAGGCCGTCAGCGAGCTCGGTGGTGACCCGGCCCGGATCAACCCGCTCGCCCCCGCTGAGCTGGTCATCGACCACTCGGTCATCGCCGACGTCTTCGGCCGCGCCGACGCGTTCGAGCGCAACGTCGAGCTCGAGTACCAGCGCAACGGCGAGCGCTACCAGTTCCTGCGGTGGGGCCAGACGGCGTTCGACGACTTCAAGGTCGTGCCGCCGGGCACCGGCATCGTGCACCAGGTCAACATCGAGCACCTCGCCCGCACCGTGATGACGCGCGAGGTCCAGACGGCGGACGGCGTCGAGCGGCGGGCCTACCCCGACACCTGCGTGGGCACCGACTCGCACACCACGATGGCCAACGGGCTCGGCATTCTCGGCTGGGGCGTCGGCGGGACCGAGGCCGAGGCGGCCATGCTCGGCCAGCCGGTCTCGATGCTCATCCCGCGCGTCGTCGGGTTCAAGCTGACCGGCCAGATCCCCTCTGGCGCCACGGCAACTGACGTCGTCCTGACCATCACCGAGCAGCTGCGCGCTCACGGCGTCGTCGGCAAGTTCGTCGAGTTCTACGGCGCCGGCGTCGCGGCCGTGCCGCTGGCCAACCGGGCGACGATCGGCAACATGAGCCCCGAGTTCGGCTCGACCTGCGCGATCTTCCCGATCGACGACGTGACGCTGGACTACCTGCGGCTGACCGGCCGCGACAGTCACCAGGTGGAGCTGGTCGAGGCGTACGCCAAGGAGCAGGGCCTGTGGCACGACCCCTCGGTCGAGCCGCGGTTCTCCGAGTACCTCGAGCTGGACCTGTCGACGGTCGTCCCGAGCATCGCCGGGCCCAAGCGTCCGCAAGACCGCATCTCGTTGACTGACGCCAAGTCCGGCTTCCGCAAGGTGCTGCCCGCCTACGTCGACCACCGCGCCGGCGACGGACTGCTGGGCGACAGCTTCCCGGCCAGCGACCCGCCGACGCCGGACTCCGACCAGGACAGCGGCAACGGGGCGCCGGACACCTCGGGGTCGACGTCCCACCGGCCCTCGCGGCCGTCCACGGTGACGACGCCGGAGGGCGCGGTGTACGAGATCGACCACGGCATCGTCGCGATCGCCTCGATCACCTCGTGCACCAACACCTCGAACCCCTCGGTGATGATGGCCGCCGCGCTGCTCGCCCGCGCCGCCGTCGACAAGGGGTTGTCGACCAAGCCGTGGGTGAAGACCTCGCTGGCCCCGGGCAGCAAGGTCGTCATGGACTACTACGAGAAGGCCGGCCTGGTCCCCTACCTCGACAAGCTGGGTTTCAACCTCGTCGGGTACGGCTGCACCACCTGCATCGGCAACTCGGGCCCACTGCCGGACGAGGTCGCGAAAGCGGTGCAGGACAACGACCTCGCCGTCGTCGCGGTGCTCTCAGGTAACCGCAACTTCGAGGGGCGGATCAACCCCGACGTGAAGATGAACTACCTCGCGTCCCCGCCGCTGGTCATCGCCTACGCCCTCGCCGGGACGATGGACTTCGACTTCGACACCGAGCCGCTGGGCCAGGGCAGCGACGGCGAGGACGTCTTCCTGCGTGACGTGTGGCCGGCCGCCGACGAGGTCGAGCGGGTCATCGCCACCTCGCTCACCCAGCAGATGTTCGCCGACGACTACGCCGACGTCTTCGCCGGTGACGAGCGCTGGCGCTCGCTGCCCACGCCCACCGGCAGCACGTTCGAGTGGCAGGCCGACTCGACGTACGTCCGCAAGCCCCCGTACTTCGACGGCATGACCGCGCGGCCGGTGCCCGTCACCGACATCAGCGGCGCGCGGGTGCTCGCCAGGTTGGGTGACTCGGTCACGACCGACCACATCAGCCCGGCCGGTTCGATCAAGGCCGACAGCCCGGCCGGCCGCTACCTGGCCGAGCACGGCGTCGACCGCGCGGACTTCAACTCCTACGGGTCGCGGCGCGGCAACCACGAGGTGATGATCCGCGGCACGTTCGCCAACATCCGGTTGCGCAACCTGCTGCTGGACGGTGTCGAGGGCGGTTTCACCACCAACCTGCTCACCGGCGAGCAGACGACGATCTACGACGCCGCGCAGGCGTACGCCGCGGCCGACGTCCCGCTGGTGATCCTGGCCGGCAAGGAGTACGGGTCGGGGTCCAGCCGCGACTGGGCTGCCAAGGGCACCAGCCTGCTGGGCGTGCGCGCCGTCATCACCGAGTCCTACGAGCGGATCCACCGCTCCAACCTGATCGGGATGGGCGTGCTGCCCCTGCAGTTCCCGCCGGGCGAGAGCGCCGCGTCGCTGGGTCTGGACGGCACCGAGACCTACGACATCAGCGGGGTCACCGCGCTGAACGAGGGTGCCACGCCACGCACCCTGCGCGTACGGGCCACGCGTGCGTCCGGTGAGGTCGTCGAGCTCGACGCCCGGTTGCGCATCGACACGCCCGGCGAGGCCGACTACTACCGCAACGGCGGCATTCTGCAGTTTGTCCTGCGCGCGCTGGTCGCCGGCTGACCCACGTCCGTCCGGTTTGCGGGTTTCGCGGTGGGTCGTGATTTCCGTTGCCAATTTGTTGCCTGACACGTCTGGACGGCACTGCAGCCTCCGCATACGTTGTGCCTCACAACAATTTCGTTGGGGTTACCGGCGCGGGTCAGAGCGTCGCGCGGTGACCACCTGAGACCTCGAGGAGGCGGTCTGCGTGCAGCGCAAGCGCTACATTGCAGTTGCGGGACTCGCCGGCGTGGCACTCACCATGAGCGCCTGCGGCAGCAGCACCAGTGGCACCACCGGCACCAGCGGGGGTGCCAGCTCGACCAGCAGCTCAGCTGCCAAGGCCGGCAAGGTCGGGGTCATCCTGCCCGACACCAAGTCGTCCGCCCGCTGGGAGACGGCTGACCGGCCGAACCTGCAGAAGGCGTTCGACGCTGCCGGTGTCAAGGTCGTCATCGACAACGCCAACGGCGACAAGTCGCAGATGCAGACCATCGCCGACCAGATGATCACCCAGGGCGTCACCGTCCTCGCGATCGTCAACCTGGACTCGGCGTCGGGTGCAGCCATCGAGTCCAAGGCCAAGAGCCAGGGCGTGGCGACCATCGACTACGACCGGCTGACCCTGGGCGGCAGCGCGGACTACTACGTCTCGTTCGACAACAACAAGGTCGGCGCCCTGCAGGGCGAGGGCCTGGCGACGTGCCTGGGTGACAAGAAGGCCAACATCGCCTACCTGAACGGCTCGCCGACCGACAACAACGCCACCTTGTTCGCGGCGGGGGCTCACAAGGTCCTGGACGCGAACAAGAGCTACACCAAGGTGGCCGAGCAGGCCGTTCCCGACTGGGACAACCAGCAGGCGGCGACGATCTTCGAGCAGATGTACACCCAGGCCGGCGGCAAGATCGATGGCGTGCTCGCGGCCAACGACGGCCTCGGCAACGCTGCGATCTCGATCCTGAAGAAGAACAAGGTGACCATCCCGGTCACCGGTCAGGACGCCACGGTCCAGGGCCTGCAGAACATCCTGGACGGCACGCAGTGCATGACCGTCTACAAGTCGGCCAAGGCCGAGGCGGACGCGCTGGCCAAGCTGGCCATCAGCCTGACCAAGGGCGAGAAGAGCGCCGACGCGACCGGCACCACGCGGGACGACACGGGCAAGCGCGACGTCCCCTCGGTGCTGCTCGACCCGGTGTCGATCAACAAGGACACCGTCAAGACCGTCGTCAGCGACGGTGGCGTGACCAAGGAAGAGCTGTGCACCGGCGCCTACGCCGCCAAGTGCACGGCCGCGGGCATCAGCTAGAAGTCCCGCTGACCACGACGGGGCGTCCAGCTGCCCGGGACGGGCGCTGGGGGCACCCTCGCCCCACCCCGCCCCCCCCCGGCCCTCCGC
>JACMOY010000212.1 GCA_014377795.1 Actinomycetota bacterium
GCCTCGGGGGATCGCGCTGACCCTGGTCCGGGTGGCGGCGGCCGTCGGCGCCCGCGTCGTCGGGGACGGGTCCGTGCTCGCCAGCGCAGCGGTCGTCACCGACGCCCGCCTGGCCGAGCCCGGCGCGCTGTTCGTCGCCCGCCGCGGTGAGCACGCCGACGGGCACGACTTCGTCACCCAGGCCGCCGAGCGCGGTGCCGTCGCGGCCCTGACCGACCACGAGGTCGCGGGCCTGCCCTGCGTCGTGGTGCCCGACGTCCAGGCGGCGTTCGCGGCGCTCGCCACCGACGTCCTGGCCCGGGTGCCCGGGCTGCGCGTCGTCGCCGTCACGGGGTCGTCGGGCAAGACCAGCACCAAGGACCTGCTGGCCCAGGTGCTGGCCACCCACGGGCTGACGGTCGCGTCCCAGGAGTCCTTCAACGGCGAGGTCGGCGTCCCGCTGACGGCCCTGCGCGTGCAGGCCGACACCCGTCACCTGGTGCTCGAGATGGGCGCCCGCGGCGCCGGTCACCTCAGCTACCTGACGCGGATCGCGGCGCCGAACGTCTCCGTCGTCCTGAACGTCGGCACCGCCCACCTGGGCGAGTTCGGCTCGGTCGAGGCGATCGCCACCGCCAAGGCCGAGCTCGTCACCGACCTGCCGCCCACGGCCCTCGCGGTGCTCAACGCCGACGACCACCGGGTCGCCGCGATGGCCGGCCGCACCCACGCCAGAGTGGTCACCGTCGGGCAGTCGGCCGGGGCCGACGTCCGGGCCGACGACGTGCGGCTGGACGATCGCGGGCGCGCGTCGTTCACGCTGGTGGCGCCGGCCGGCTCGGCGCGGGTGACGCTGCGGCTGCACGGCGAGCACCACGTCGCCAACGCGCTCGCCGTGGCCGCGGTCGCCCTCGAGCTCGGCATGGACGTCGACGCCGTGACGGCCGCGCTGTCGGCAGCCGGCCCGGTGAGCCGCTGGCGGATGGAGGTCACCGACCGCCCCGACGGCGTCACCGTCGTCAACGACGCGTACAACGCCAACCCCGACTCGGTCCGCGCCGCGCTGAAGACCCTGGTGGGCATGGCCCGCGACGGCCGCAGCTGGGCCGTCCTCGGCGAGATGCTCGAGCTCGGCGAGGAGTCGGTGAGCGAGCACGACGGCATCGGGCGGCTCGTCGTCCGGCTCGGCGTCGACCACCTGGTCGTGGTCGGCCGGGGCGCGGCGGCGATGCACACCGGCGCGGTCATGGAAGGGTCGTGGGGTGAGGAGTCCGTACTGGTGCCGGACGTCGAGGCGGCGCACGCACTGCTGTCGGCGCAGCTGCGCCCCGGTGACGTGGTGCTGCTGAAGTCCAGCCGCGACGCCGGGCTGCGGCACCTCGGCGACCGGCTCGCGGGGGAGGGCGCGTGAAGGCGGTCCTGGCGGCCGCGGCGATCTCGCTGCTCGTCTCGCTGCTCGGCACCCCGCTGTACATCCGGTTCCTGGTCAAGCGCGCCTACGGGCAGTTCATCCGCGACGACGGGCCGACGTCGCACCACACCAAGCGCGGCACCCCGACCATGGGCGGCGCCGTGATCATCGGCGCGTCGCTGCTCGCGTACGTCGTTGCCCACCTGGTGACCCGTCAGCCGCCCACGGTCAGCGCGGTGCTGGTGCTGTTCCTGATGTCCGGGCTGGGGTTCATCGGGTTCCTCGACGACTTCACCAAGATCCGCCAGCAGCGCAGCCTGGGGCTGCGAGCGGTGCCCAAGCTCGTCGGTCAGTCGGTCGTGTCGATCCTGTTCGCCGTACTGGTGCTGCGGTTCCCCAACCACCAGTTCCGCACCCCGGCGTCGACCCAGGTCTCGTTCATCCGCGACACCCGGCTCGACCTCGCGTTCGCCGGCGGCGCCCTGGGGGTGGTGCTGTTCGTGATCTGGGCCTACCTGATGATCGCCGCGACCAGCAACGGGGTGAACCTCACCGACGGGCTGGACGGCCTGGCCACGGGAGCCAGCACCCTGGTGTTCGCCGCGTACGTGCTGATCGGCACGTGGCAGTCCAACCAGAGCTGCCAGAACCTGTCCAGCGACTCGCTCAGCTCGACGGCGATGAAGTGCTACGAGGTGCGCGACCCCCGCGACCTGGCGGTGGTGGCCGCGTGCGTCATGGGGGCGTGCATCGGGTTCCTGTGGTGGAACGCCTCGCCGGCCAAGATCTTCATGGGCGACACCGGCTCGCTGGCCCTGGGTGGGGCGCTCGCCGGCCTGGCGATCACCAGCCGCACCGAGATGCTGCTGCTCATCATCGGCGGCCTCTTCGTCCTGATCACCCTCTCGGTGATCATCCAGGTCGGGTCGTTCAAGCTGACCGGCAAACGGGTGTTCCGGATGGCCCCGCTGCAGCACCACTTCGAGCTGCTCGGCTGGGACGAGGTGACGATCGTCATCCGGTTCTGGATCATCGCCGGGCTGTTCGTCGCCCTGGGCCTCGGCATCTTCTACGCCGAGTGGGTCGTGGGGCTGTGAGCCCCGCCTCGGCCAACCCGTCCGACTGGGCCGGTCGCGACGTCGTCGTCGCCGGCCGGGGGCGAAGCGGGTTCGCCGCCGCCGACGCGCTGCTCGAGCGCGGTGCCCGCGTCCTGGTGGTCGACGCCACCGACTCGCCGGCCACGGCTGAGCGGCGCGAGATCCTCGCGATCCTCGGCGCCGACGTCAGGATCGGGCCCGAGCACGTCAGCGCCCTGCCGCACCGGCCCGACCTGGTCGTCACCTCGCCCGGGTGGCGCCCCGACCAGCCGCTGCTCGCCGCCGCGGCCGCGGGCGGGGTGCCCGTCTGGGGCGAGGTCGAGCTGGCCTGGCGGCTGCGGCCCGCGGGTGCCGCGCCCTGGCTGACCGTGACCGGCACCAACGGCAAGACCACGACCGTGCGGATGCTGACCTCGATGCTGCGCGCGGCGGGCCTTCGGGCCGAGGCCGGCGGCAACGTCGGCACCCCGATGGTCGAGCTGGTGCAGCACCCCGACCCATACGACGTCCTGGCCGTCGAGCTGTCCAGCTTCCAGCTGCACTGGATGGCCCCCGACCGCGAGAACTCGGTGTCGGCGCAGGCCAGCGCGGTGCTGAACATCGCCCCGGACCACCTCGACTGGCACGGCTCGCTCGAGGCGTACACCCGGGCCAAGGGCGAGATCCACCAGCGCACCCAGCGGTCCTGCGTCTACAACGTGCAGGACCCCGTCACCGAGCAGCTGGTGCGCGACGCCGACGTCCAGGATGGCTGCGTCGCAACCGGTTTCACGCTGGGCATCCCCTCGGTCGGCATGATCGGGGTGGTCGACGACGTGCTCGCCGACCGCGCCTTCGTCGCTGAGCGGCGCACCTCGGCCGCCGAGCTCGGCACCCTCCCCGACGTCCAGGGCCCCGCCCCGACCCCGGCGCCGC
>JACMOY010000213.1 GCA_014377795.1 Actinomycetota bacterium
CAGCGCATCGGCTCGTCCTGGCGCAGGTAGCGCACCCCGTCACGGGTGTCGGTGAGCAGGTCGCCCAGGCTCGGCGCGCCGACGTCGTGGGTTGGGCGCCGCTGCACGACGAACAGTCGCAGCAGTGCCGCGGACACCACGAACGTGGCCGCGTCGAACCACAGCGCGTCGCCGGGCCCCACCAGCCCGACGACCAGACCGCCGAGCGCGAGCCCGACGACCTGGTTGAGCTGGCCGGTGGCCGACAGCAGGGACGAGGCGCTGAGGTAGGCGTCGCGGTCGTCGAACAGCTCACTGACCATCGCGGCGGAGGCCGCGTAGAACGGCGAGCCGACCAGCTCGGTGAGGAACAGCAGGATCAGCACGACCGCGAGCGGCAGGTGGTGGGTGATCGCGAGCAGCAGCAGGACGACGACGACGGCCCGCAGCAGGTCGCACAGCACCAGCAGGGTTCGGCGCGGCAGGCGGTCGGCGTAGGGCGCCAGCAGGGCCTGGCCGATCACCTCGGGCAGGAAGCTGACGGCGAAGGTGGCTGCGGCCAGCAGGGCGGACCCCGACCTGGACAGCACCAAGGTCGCGATCGCCACCCGCGCGAGGTGGTCGCCCCAGGTGGACAGCATCCGGGCGGCGAACAGCGCCGCGAACTCGGGCTGGGCCAGGGCGTCCCGGTACGAGGGACGCGCCCGCAGGTCGACGTCCTCCCCCCCGGTCATGCGCGCGAGGCTACCCGAGCGTTGCGCCCCTCAGGTGTAGAACACCCGCTCGACCACCGCCCTGGCTCGGCGGGTCACCCTCTGGTAGTCGTCGATGATCACCGCCGGTGAGGACGGCGGGTAGCCCACGATCCGCCCGACCCCGTCCAGGTCGCGCAGGTCGCTCGGCAGGGCATCGACCGGCCGCCCCCGCCACAGCACGGCGGCGTTGCGCAACCGGGAGGTGAGGGTCCACGCCTGCGCCAGCACGTCGGCGTCCGCCTGGGTGACCAGGTCGGCGGCGGTGGCCGCGCGCAGGGCCGTGATGGTGCCCGTGTGCCGCAGCCCCGGCACCTGGTGGGCGTGCCGCAGCTGCAGCAGCTGGACGGTCCACTCGACGTCGGCCATCCCGCCGCGCCCGAGCTTGAGGTGGCGCGAGCGGTCCGCGCCACGGGGCAGCCGCTCGGCCTCGACCCGGGCCTTGACCCGCCGCACCTCGCGCACGTCGTGTTCGGCCAGGCCCCCGGCCGGCCAGCGCACCGGGTCGATCAGGTCGGTGAACGCCGCCGCGAGCGCCGGGTCGCCGGCCACCGGCGAGGCTCGCAGCAGCGCCTGGGACTCCCACACCAGCGACCAGCGCTGGTAGTACGCGGCGTACGACGCGAGGGTGCGCACCAGCGGGCCCTGCTTGCCCTCGGGTCGCAGGTCGGCGTCCAGCTGCAGCGAGGGGTCGGGGCCGGAGCCGGCCAGCAGCCGACGCAGCTCGGCGGCGACGGCGAGTGCGGCGGACTGCGCGGCGTGCTCGTCGGCGCCGGGCAGCGGGTCGTGCACGAACAGCACGTCCGCGTCGCTGCCGTAGCCCAGCTCACGGCCGCCGAACCGGCCCATGCCGACCACGAGCATCCTGGTCGGCAGCGGGGCTCCGAGCTGGTGCTCCACGGTGCGGCAGGCGACCTCCAGCGCCCCCTCCAGGACCGCGGACGCGACCTCGGTCAGCGCCCGCTCGACGTCGTCGAGGTCGAGCCGGCCGAGCAGGTCGGCGGTCGCGATGCGGAACAGCTCGCGCCGCCGTACCCCCCGGGCCGCCGTCACCGCGCGGGCCGGGTCGTCCTGGCGGCGCACCACGCCGAGCACCTCGCTGCGCAGCGCGGCCGCGGTGCGCGGCCGCAGCCCGCTGTCGTCACCGAGCACCGCGACGCTCTCGGGGGCCTGCTGCAGCAGCTCGGCGGCGAACCTGCCGCGGGCCAGCACGTGCGCCAGCCGCTCGGCGGCGGCGCCCTCGTCGCGCAGCATCTTCAGATACCAGTGCGTCGCGCCCAGGTCGTCGCTGATCCGCCGGAACGCGAGCAGCCCGGCGTCCGGGTCGGCCTCGTCGGCGAACCAGCCGAGCATCACCGGCAGCAGCTGGCGCTGGATCGCCGAACGTCGGGTGACGCCCGAGGTGAGCGCCTCGAGGTGACGCAGCGCGCCGGCCGGGTCGCGGTAGCCCAGGGCCAGCAGCCGGGCCCGAGCGGCCTCGGGCGACATCGCGACGTCGTCCGGCGTCAGCGACGCGACCGCACCCAGCAAAGGGCGGTAGAACAGCCGCTCGTGCAGGCGGCGCACCTCACGGGCCTGGCGCTGCCACTGGGTCACGACGCTGTGCGCCGGGTCGGCGCGGTGCCCCAGCTGACGGCCCAGCCGACGCAGGTCGGCGTCCGCCGTGGGCATCAGGTGCGTGCGCCGCAACCGGTACAGCTGGATGCGGTGCTCCAGGGCCCGCAGCAGCCGGTACGCCGCATCCAGGCTGGCGGCGTCGTCGCGGCCGACGTAACCCCCGTCGGCGAGCGCGGCCAGCGCCTTCAGCGTCCCGGCGTCGCGCAGCCGCTCGTCGACCCGCCCGTGCACGAGCTGCAGCAGCTGGACGCTGAACTCGACGTCGCGCAAGCCACCCACGCCGAGCTTGATCTCGCGGTCGGCCTCGGTCGCCGGCAGGTGCGCCTCGACCCGCCGACGCATCGCCTGGACGTCGGGCACGAAGTTGGCGCGCTCGCTGGCCTGCCACACCAGCGGGGCGATGGCCTCGGCGTACGCCGCGCCGAGCACCACGTCGCCGGCCACCGGCCGCGCCTTGAGCAGGGCCTGGAACTCCCAGGTCTTGGCCCACCGCTGGTAGTACGCGAGGTGGCTGGCGAGCGTGCGGACGAGGGGGCCCTGCTTGCCCTCGGGTCGCAGGTTGGCGTCGACCGGCCACAGGGTGCCCTCGCTCGTGACGGCCGAGCAGGCGCGCATCAACCCGGACGCCAGCTGGTGGGCGGTGGCCAGCGCCGCGGACTCACCGCCGTCCGCCCCTGCCACCGGCTCCGCCACGAAGATCACGTCGACGTCGCTGACGTAGTTGAGCTCGCGGCCGCCGCACTTGCCCATCCCGATCACCGCGAAACGGCACGGCGCCGCGTCCGGCGGCAGGTCGGCGCGGGCGATGGCCAGCGCCGCCTCGAGCGCGGCGGCGGCCAGGTCGGCGAGCTCGCGGCCGACGGCCGGCAGCACCGCGGTGGGGTGCGGGCACGACAGGTCGCGCGCGGCCAGCGAGAGCAGCCGGCGGCGGTAGGCGACCCGCAGCCGGTCGTGGGCGACCACTCCCCCGACCTGCGCGACGGGAGCCGCGTCGTCCGGGTCGGCGCGCACCGCCCGCAGCAGGTCGGCGCGCAGCTGCTCCGCCGTCGGTGGGTCGTCGTCGCGCAGCACCGCCCAGTGCGCGGGGTGGCGGGCCAGGTGGTCGACCAGCGCGACGGAGGAGCCGAGCACCGCGAGCAACCGGTGGCGCAACGGCCCGCCCACCCGGATCGCCTGCAGCAGATGGGGTGCGTCCGCCTGCACGACGGCGGGGTCGTCGGGGTCCAACCGGCCCACGGCCCGCAGCGACTCCATCACCCGCACCAGTCCCACCAGGGCCAGGTCGGGGTCGGGCGACTCGCCCAGGTCGAGCAGCAGGTCGTCCTCGAAGACGTGGTCCAGCGGGTCAGTGAGGCCGGCCAGGACCGAGTCGGCGAGCAGCATCTCGGCGCGGGTGGGGTCGTGGAAGCCCAGCCTGGCCAGCCGGCCACCGATGGTCGCGGGACGCGCGGTGCTCACGCCCTCACGCTAGTCGGCGCTCCAGTAGTCTCGGCGCTCCCCGACACCTACCGAAGGCGACCAGGTGCCCCCCACGTCGAGTCCCACGCCTGCCCAGCGGCTGCGACGCGCGACCCGCCAGGCCGGTCTTGTGCTGACCCACAAGGCCGCGACCGCGTGGTCGGTGTACGAGCGCGACCTCGAGCAGGCCCGGGTCCGTCTGCAGCCCGACCCCGAGGCGCCGCGGCCCTCGCTGCCCGACCTCGCGCGGCAGTTCAAGACCGACAAGTGGGGCCAGCACCGCTACGCCCAGCACTACCAGCGCCACCTCGAGCACCTGCGGGACGAGCCGATCAACCTGCTCGAGATCGGCGTCGGCGGCTACACCGACCCGACGAGGGGCGGCGAGTCGCTGCGGATGTGGAAGGCGTTCTTCCCGCGCGCCACGATCTTCGGGCTCGACCTGCACGAGAAGAGCGCGCTGGAGGAGGACCGGATCCGGATCTTCCGCGCCGACCAGTCCGCTGCCGACTCACTGCGCCTGGTCGCCGAGCAGATCGGCGCACTGCACGTCGTCGTGGACGACGGCAGCCACCTGTCCGCACACGTCCGCACGACGTTCGAGACCCTGTTCCCGCAGCTGGAGCCGGACGGCGTCTACGCGGTCGAGGACCTGCAGACCTCGTACTGGCCCGAGTTCGGTGGCAG
>JACMOY010000214.1 GCA_014377795.1 Actinomycetota bacterium
ACATCCCCGACGCGGTGCACTACATCGTCAGCCGGCCGCGGCACGTCGCGATCAACGAGCTGCTGGTGCGCCCGACGCAGCAGGTGGGCTGAGGCCACCGTGGCTGCCCGCACCGCGCTGGCTCGCGGCGCGCTGGCCGCGGCGGTGCTGGCGTGGGGCGCGGTGCACACCGCCGCCCCGACGGTCCGGCACTGGCACCGGGGATCGGGGACGACCCGCAGCGCCGGGAGGCTGCAGGTCCGGGTCCTCCCCGGGCCGGGGGACCTGGTGCTGGTGCTGCTGCACGGGATGGCCGGCAGTGGCGACTACTTCGGTGACGACTTCGACGCCCTCGCCCGCCACGGCACCGTGGTCATCCCCGACCTGCTCGGCTTCGGCCGGTCCCGGCTGGCCGTCGGCGCCCCCACCGACGCCGCCGACCACCTGGCCGCGCTCGACGGGATGCTCCTCGCGCTGGGCCTGGCCGAGAAGCCGCTGGCCCTGGTCGGGCACTCCATGGGGTCGGTCCTGGCGCTGCGCTGGGCGGCCCGGCGACCGGCGCAGGTCCGGACCCTGGTGATGCTCAGCGCCCCGCTGTACCTCACCCCCACCGAGGCGAGGGAGCGCATCGCCAAGATGGGGCTGTTCGAGGCTGCCCTCGCCGGCACCGGCGCCGCGCCGCGGCTGGCGTGCGCGGCGATGTGCCGTTTCCGGCGCAGTGCCGCCGTCGTGGCCACCCTCATCCTTCCCCAGCTTCCGCTGCGGGTGGCCACCATGGCCGTCCAGCACACCTGGACCTCCTACCGGACCGCGATGGACCAGCTCATCCGGGACCAGTCCTGGCAGGACGCCTGGGCGCTGCTCGAACGCGAGGGCGTGCCCCGGGTGCTCGGCAACGGCGGCCGTGACCCGGTGCCGGCGCCGGGCCGCGCCGAGAGCCTGGTCGCGGCCAGCGCGGCCAGCGCCACCGGCGCCACCGCGGTGCTGCACTACCAGCCCGACGCGAACCACCACCTGCCGCTCAGCCACGGCCGGTGGTGCGCCGACCTCGTCACCACCGCCCTCGCGAGCGGCCCCGACCGGACCTGACGAGCGGGAAGGGGACCTTTGGTCCTACCCGCCGGCGTCGCCGCAGGCGAGGGTGCGGTGGACGCCCCCGGGAACCGCCCGGGTGCTCGGCGAGGAGGTGGCGCTCATGATGTATTGGGGCAACGACGTAGGCGGTGCGGGCGACTGGGTGGCCATGACCGCGCTGATGCTGCTGTTCTGGGGTGGCCTTGCCGCCCTGACGGTGTGGGCCGTGCGGAGCCTGGGCCGGGCCCCGGACCGCGACCCGGTCGGACGCGCCGACACCCTGCTGGCGGAGCGGTTCGCGCGGGGTGAGATCGACAGCGCGGAGTTCACCCGCGACCGGGCCCTGCTGCACAGCACCGCTGGTCCCGGCGGAACCTGATAGACATCAGGCAGACGTCGACGAAGGGTGACCCCGTGCGCAGGACAGCAGCCGTGGTAGCGGCCCTGACGGTCGCCGCGTTCGGGGGTGTCGGCGCCACCGGGTTCGCCACCACCGCAGCGGCCGCCGCCGGCCCGCAGGGCTCGCTGGACGCGGTGGCGGTGCGCGGGGTCTCCGGGGTCGAGGTCCGTGGGTGGGTCTCCGACGGCACCGCGCCCACCGGGGTCGCCGTCTACGTCGACGGCACCGGCTACACCCTCGGCTCCTCCGACAGCCGGCCCGACGTGCAGGCCCACCTCGGGTCCGAGCAGAGCGGCTACGGCTTCGACCACGTGCTGGCGCTGCCCTCGGGGACGCACCGGGTCTGCGCGTACGCGCTGTCCCAGCACGGCGCCCCGAACCCCCTGCTCGGCTGCCGCAGCGTCACCGCACCGTCGGCCCCGATCGGGCACGTCGACTCCGCCGAGGAGGTCTGCACCTTCGCCCTCTCCGAGGTCGTCCGCATCACCGGCTGGGTGTTCGACCCCGACCGGCGCGGCGGCCCCGGCGTGGTCGACGCCTACCTTCACTCCCGGGTCTACGACACCACCACCGGCACCCGGCACACCACCACGATCGAGCGCCCCGACGTCGCCGCCGCGTACGGCCTGGGCAGCGACGTCGTGGGCTTCTCGTTCGAGGTCGGGCAGAAGTACGGCTTCGACACGGTCCGCCTCTACGGCGTGAACACCGACGGCGCCGGCACCAACCCGCTGATCGCCACGATCACCACCGCCGACCTCCCGCCGGCCCAGGGCTGCTGGGCGGCGCCTCAGACCGTGGTGGCGACAGGGTCGCCCGCCAGGGCGCCGCCTGGCAGGGCGCCGTCCCCGTTCCCGTACTTCTCGTCGAGCTTGCGCACCTTCCAGTTGACGACCGCACCGATCCACACGATCAGGAAGATGCCGACGATGATGCGCCCGGCGAGGTTGATGTCGATCCCGGCGATGAAGTCCCACGGCTGCCCGGTCAGCCCGGCCCGGTCGATGACCAGGCCGACGATCTCCACCGTGCCGATCGCGAACGCGACGAAGATCGACAGGCTCGTCGTGGTGATGTTGTAGTAGATCTTGCGCACCGGGGACAGGAACGCCCAGCCGTAGGCCTTGCTCATGAACACCCCGTCGATGGTGTCCATCAGCGACATGCCCGCCGCGAAGATGATCGGCAGCGCGACGATGGCCAGCGGCGGCAGCCCGCCCGCGATCGCGGTGGTACCGGCGATGGCGATCAGCCCGACCTGCGTCGCGGTGTCGAAGCCCAGCCCGAACAGCAGCCCGACCGGGTACATGTGCCAGGACTCGGTGATGAACTGGTTGTACTTGCCGCGGAAGATGCGGTTCATGAAGCCGCGCTTGGCGAGCAGGTCGTCGAGCTCCTCCACGGAGTAGGTCCCGCGCTTGGCCTGGCGCCACACCCGGATGATCCCCGAGAGGACCGCGAGGTTCAGGGCCGCGATCAGGTAGAGGAACCCCCCGGAGACGACGGTGCCGATGATGCCGCCGGTGCCCTGGAAGGCCCGCTGGAAGGCGGTGGCCTTGCTGGCGACGATGGCGATCGCGGTGACGAAGGTGAACACGACGGTGGAGTGGCCCAGGGAGAAGAACAGCCCGACCGCGAGTGGGCGCTTGCCCTTCTGCAGCAGGTAGCGGGTGGTGTCGTCGACGGCGCTGATGTGGTCGGCGTCGAAGGCGTGCCGCAGCCCGAAGGTGTAGGCGAGCGTCCCGGCGCCGGCGTAGACGAGCTTGTGGTCGGACCCGGCGATGTTGTGGATCGTCGGGATGCTGTTGTAGTGGAGGAACAGCCCCCAGCCGATGACGTGCAGGGCCGCGATGAAGCCGAACATCGCCACCAGCCGGGGGACCTCGTCGCGGGTGAAGCGGATGCGTTGCTTCTGCTCGGCGACGCTGAGGCCGGCTCCGTCGGTCGGGTGCGCGGTGGTGTCGAGGCTCACAGGTGACTCCAGGGTGAGGGGGTTGGCGACGCCACAGTGGCTCAGGTGCACATTCCTCGCAACAGCGCCGGCGATTGATGAACATGCAGGTCAAGGGGGGTGCAGGGGCTGGTCAACGTTGACCGTCCCTTGGCCTGGACCGTCCCGGACCGAGTACCTCGGGGCCCCGGTGGCCGCGCACCTCCCGCGGGCAGGGGGCAGGATGACTCCGTCGGACCGCCGGTCCGCGCAAGCGTGCCCGCAGGGGCAGGAGGGCGGCTCCGTGCGCCGCAGGACCCAGTGGGGCGCTGCGACCGCGGCGGCACTGGTCCTCGTCGCCGGCGCTGCCACCGTCGCCGCGGTGCGCAGCCCGGCTCCCGTCGCGGAGCAGGCGGCCCGGGTGCCGGTCGGGCCCGAGCCGGACGGCACCACCGTCGAGATCGACACCACCGTGTTCCGCCCCGACGGTGCGGGCCCGTTCCCGTCGGTGCTGCTCGCGCACGGCTTCGGGGGCAGCAAGGCCGACGAGGCCGACGACGCCCGCGACCTGGCCCAGCACGGCTTCCTGGTGGTGACGTGGAGCGCCCGCGGCTTCGGCGCGAGCGGGGGCAGGATCCACCTCGACTCCCCCGACTACGAGGTGCGTGACGCCTCCGCGCTCGTCGACCTCCTCGGCGCCCGCCCCGACGTGCAGCGCGACGGCCCGGGCGACCCGCGGGTCGGGGTCGTCGGGGCGTCCTACGGTGGCGGGCTCGCGCTGCTGCTGGCCGGCACCGGCCGCCGGATCGATGCGGTGGTGCCCGCGATCACCTGGAACGGCCTCGGCGGGGCACTGTTCCCGCAGTCCGCCGCGAGCAGCGCACCGCCGGCCGGGCCGGCCTCGGTCGCGCCGATCCCCACGCCGGGGGTGTTCAAGCAGGGGTGGGCCGGGCAGCTGTTCGCCAGCGCGGTCGGCACCACCGCAGACCCGGCGTGCGGACGCTTCGACCCGGCGGGCTGCGCCGCCTACCAGGCCAGCGCCACCGCCGGCGCGCCCACCCCGGCGCTGCAGGCGCTGATGGCGGCGTCGAGCCCGGCCCGGGTGCTCGCCCGGATCACCGCCCCGACGCTGCTGATCCAGGGGGAGGCCGACACCCTGTTCCCGCTGCGCGAGGCCGACGCCAACGCCCGCGGCATCGCCGCGGCCGGCACCCCGGTGCGCCTGGTCTGGTACGGCGGCGGCCACGACGGCGGCGCCCCGGAGACCGAGCGGCTGCGCGGGCTCACCCGCGGCTGGCTCGACGGCTGGCTACGTCGCGGGGCGCCCCCCACCGGGCCAGCCTCCCCCGCCAGCGTCGTCACCCGCGCCTCCGACGGCGGCCCTGACCTCGTCGCGCCGCGCTCGGCGCCGGGGCTGCCCGGGGTGACCCGCCCCGGGCCGGTCCCC
>JACMOY010000215.1 GCA_014377795.1 Actinomycetota bacterium
CCTGGTGTCGGCCCTGATCGTGGTGGCGTCGACCGTGCTACTGGTGCGTGCGCAGCAGGGCGACGGCCCTGCGCACCCGGTGGTCCGACCTGAGCTGGTGGCGATGGGCTGGGCTCTGGCCGCGCTGACCGCCGTCGTCGTCGTGCTCGGTACGGTCGTCACCGGCTCGGGCCCGCACTCGGGCGACGCCGACTCCCCCGCCCGGTTGGGCCTGGACCCGCGGGCGATGAGCTGGTTGCACTCGGACTCGGTGCTGGTCTGGTTCGGTCTGCTGCTGACGCTGTTGGTGGCGCTGCGCCTGACCGACGGGCCGCGCCCCGCCCGACGGGCCGCGGTGGTCACCCTGGGCGTGGGCCTGGCCCAGGGCCTGATCGGCTACGTGCAGTACGCGACCGGCCTGCCGGTGGTGGCGGTCGCGCTGCACATGCTCGGTGCCTGCCTGCTCGTCGTTGCTGTCACCCGCCTGCTGATGACGATGCGCGAGCGCCTGCCGGCCTGACGCTGGGCCCCCGAGCGGCGACGTGACGACAATCACAGTACGGTCCGTTAGTGTCTGCTCAGCACCCTTCGTCCGCTCTACCCCAACCACCCGAAAGCTCCCCGTGACGCACCCCTCGCGCACCACCGCCGTCCGCCAGCCCGCCGGCGTGACCGCCTCGCTCGCCCTCGTCCTGACCGCCGCCGCCGGCCTGCTCCTGGTGGGCGCCGGTCCCGCCGCTGCCGCGCAGGCGCCGGTGGCGCTGGGCACCACGGGCAGCTTCGCCGTCCTCGCCGGTTCGTCGGTGAGCAACACCGGTCCCTCGGTGATCAACGGCGACCTCGGGGTCAGCCCCGGGACGGCCGTCACCGGCTTCCCGCCCGGCCTGGTCAACGGGGTGACCCACTCGGCGGACGCCGTCGCGGCGCAGGCGCAGGCCGACCTGGTCACGGCCTACAACGACGCCGCGGGGCGGGCCAGCACGGCGACCGTCAGCGCCGACCTGGCCTCGCAGACGCTGGTCCCGGGTGTCTACACCGGCGGCGCCCTGGCCCTGAACGGCACCCTCACCCTCGACGCCCAGGGCGACCCCGGCGCGGTCTTCGTCCTGCGCGCCGCCAGCACGCTGATCACCGGTTCGGGCAGCGTCGTCGCCCTGGTGAACGGCGCCGACGCATGCAACGTCTTCTGGCAGGTCACCAGCTCGGCGACGCTGGGGACCAGCTCGGTGTTCGCCGGTAACGTCCTCGCCCTCACCTCGATCACGGCCGACACCGGTGCGGTGGTCTCGGGTCGGCTGTTGGCCCGCAACGGCGCCGTGACCCTGGACCGCACCACCGTCACCCGCTCGACCTGCGCGACGGCCACCGTGGCACCCACGGCCACCGCCACCGTGGCGCCGACGGCCTCGCCGACCGCGACGAGCACCCCCACGACCACCCCGTCGGCGACCGCGTCGGCCACACCTACCGTCTCTGCCACGGCGAGCCCGAGCAGCACGACGACCATCGCCGTCACCACCGCCGCCGGGCCGACCGGCGGGGGCACCAGCGGTGGCGGGTCACCTCAGCTGCCCCGCACCGGCACCGACGCGCTCGCCATCTCGACCGCGGGCGTGCTGGCCATCGGTCTCGGTGGCGGGCTTGTGCTGCTCTCGCGCCGCGCCCGCAGACCTCGTCGCCAGGTCTGACCCCAGGCCACGAGGGCTGCGCGCAAGAAGCCACGAACGGGGCACCCGACGTCTGTCGGGTGCCCCGTTCGTGGCATCTGCTTGAGTGTGGCGGCCCGCAGGTTCACCGCGTCTCGGGCGCATCGTGGCGGGCACCTCGAACTCCTTCGGGCGAAGACGCACCACCTGCGGCCCGATCCGCACCGCCGGCACCAGCTGGACCCCTCAGCCGCCCCTCGTGCCCGCCGGTGCGGCTCCTGGGTCGCCGGGACGCGCGGTGGCCCAGTGCACGATCGACCGGAGCAGGTCGGCGGTTCGCGGGCGCTGCGGCATGACATCGACCGCGACGGCCACCTCCTCGAACGCCCGCGCCGTGACCGGCCCCACCGAGGCCACGCACACGTCAGCGCGCAACGCCCCCAGCACCTGCTCGCGCAGACCCATGGCGTCCGCGACGGTGAACAGGTTGCGCGCGCTCGGGGCACTGGTCTGGGCGAGGACGTCGACACCACCGTCCGCGATCGCCTGGACCACCTGCTGGGCCGCGGCCAGGTCGCTCGGCAGCACCCACCGGTACGGCGACACGGTCATCACCTCGGACACGCGCGACCGCAGGGCGTCCAGGGTGGCGATGACCTCGCCGCCGTGCACCTGGGCTCCCAGCACGTCGTCGGCTCGGACCTGCCCGGCCAGCCACGAGCAGACGTCGTCCATCGTCTCCTTCGCCGAGACGAAGACGGGGTCCACCCC
The DNA here is from genome assembly GCA_014377795.1 of Actinomycetota bacterium. Classification (GTDB taxonomy): domain Bacteria; phylum Actinomycetota; class Actinomycetes; order Actinomycetales; family Angustibacteraceae; genus JACMOY01. The sequence goes on from JACMOY010000215.1 coordinate 2,397, forward strand.
GATGGCCCGCAGCGCCCCGTGGCTCTTGCTCCCCCGCGCGACCGTCCGGGTGCGGCCGAGCAGCTGCTCGACCGACTCGCCGAGCCCCACCCGGTGGGCCGCCGCGAGCCAGGCGCGCAGACCGCTGCCCGTCGAGATCGCGAACCAGGTCGGATCGGCCTCGAGCAGGGCGCGCGTCTCGGCGGTGAGCAGGTCATCGACCTCCGGTGGGACGGCGCGCATCGTCGGCCCCCAGACCACCCGCGCGCCGAGCCGGTGCAGCGCCGTCTGCAGCTCGGCGCCCTTGCGGTCGGCCGTGATCGCGACGGTCAACCCGGACAGCGGCGCCTCACGAACGTCGACCACAGCTCTGTCGACCACGGCTCTCCTGACTCGAGCACACCCCGTCGACCGCTGGACGGCTGACCTGCACCACCCCCCGATCGTCCACGACCGCCCGCCACGAGGTCGCGGCGGCACTCCCGCCGGAGTCTGCACCCGTGGCCAGGTCGAATGCGCGGGAGTGCGGGGGGCACCGCGACCGGGTCGTCGACCAGCCCGTCGGCGAGCGGGCCACCCTGCTGCCCGAGAACCACAGCCGGGTCGGCGGGGGCGGGAACGGGGGTGTTCAGGCAGGTACCTCAGAAGCGGACGAAGGGATCCACGGCGACGGCGACGAACAGCAGCGACACGTAGGTGATCGAGTAGTGGAACAGCC
>JACMOY010000216.1 GCA_014377795.1 Actinomycetota bacterium
GACTCTCCGGGTCGGCGGGGGGGGGCCGCCCCCGCCCCGCGAACCGGCCCGGGCCCGCGGGGGGCCTGGGCCCTACGTCCGACTCGGTGGCAGGTGAAGGATTCGAACCTTCGAAGCTTTCGCGACGGATTTACAGTCCGCTCCCATTGGCCGCTCGGGCAACCTGCCGCGCTGAGGGGTCGCCCCCTGACCAGCGGGTGGAAGGATAGCAAGCGCAGCACCCGCACCCGAACACCCGGAGGACACCGTGGCCGACTCCTCGATGGACGTCGTCAGCAAGATCGCCCGCCAGGAGGTCGACAACGCCCTCAACCAGGCCGCCAAGGAGGTCGCCCAGCGCTACGACTCCAAGGGCACCGACGCGTCGGTGGGGTGGAGCGGCGAGGCGATCCTGATGAAGGCCACCAGCGAGGAGCGTGTGAAGGCGGTGCTCGACGTCCTGCAGACCAAGCTCGTGCACCGCGGCGTCTCGCCCAAGGCCCTGGACACCGGCGAGCCCAAGGCGTTCGGCAAGGAGTACCGCATCGAGGCGACCCTGCAGGAGGGGCTGACCCAGGAGAACGCCAAGAAGCTCGGCAAGATCATCCGCGAGCAGGGGCCCAAGGCCGTCAAGGTGCTGATCCAGGGCGACGAGCTGCGGGTGACGAGCAAGTCCCGCGACGACCTGCAGGCGGTGCAGTCGCTGCTGCGCGGCGCCGACCTGGACGTCGCGGTGCAGTTCACCAACTACCGGTGAGCCCCGGCCGGACGTCGGCCCGCACCCGAGCGCACCGGTGACCGCTGCGCGGCGTGGGTCCGTCCTCGGCTCGATCTGGTCGGCGCTGGTCGCGGCGTCCTCACGCGCGCCCGCGACCGCACCGGGCGAGCGGCGGCACACGTACGCGTACGGGCCGGCCACGGCCCAGGTCGCCGAGCTGCGACTGCCGCCGGGCACGCCGCACGGGGTCGTCGTCCTGGTGCACGGCGGCTACTGGCAGGCCGGCTACGACCTGCACCTGGAGGACGCCGTCGCCGCCGACCTGGTCGGCGCCGGATGGGCGGTGTGGAACCTGGACTACCGCGCGGTGGGTGACGGCGGCGGCTGGCCGACCACGTTCACCGACGTCGCGACGGGGGCCGACCACCTGGCGGTGGCCGCGCGCGAGCACGACCTGAGCCTGGCGCGGGTGGTCGGCATCGGGCACTCGGCGGGCGGCGCGCTGGCGCTGTGGCTCGCGGCCCGGCCCACGCTGCCGCCCGGTGCGCCGGGCGGGCGCCCCGTCGTCCGGCTGACGGCCGTCGCGACCCAGGCGGGCGTCAACGACCTGGCCACCGGCTCGCGCGACGGGCTGGAGGACTCGGCGGTCGACTCCGTCGTCGGCGGGACGCCGGCCACGGTGCCCGAGCGGTACACCCAGGTCGACCCCACCGCCCTGCTCCCGCTCGGCGTGCCCGTGCTGGTGGTCACCGGGGCGGACGACGTCATCGTGCCGCCGTCCCAGTCACGCGGGTTCGCGGCTGCCGCGACCGAGGCCGGAGACGACGTCCGGCTGGAGGTCGTGCCCGGCGAGGCGCACTACGAGC
>JACMOY010000217.1 GCA_014377795.1 Actinomycetota bacterium
CGCTGGCTTGCATCGCCGCCGGTGTCTTCCTCGTGGTCCGCGTGGTTCTTTAGACGGGTCTGGATGTCCCGTTCAAGGAACCATTTGCGGCGTTGGCTCAGCGGTCGAGGCTGCGGATGTCGGGGTCGTCCCGGTAAGCCCGTCCGGAGGTGGTTCCGGGACGGGGGCGCCATATGGCACATCTCCTCGTTCAACCAAGAGCGGGCTAGCTCCGCAGTACCCAGCGTCTCGAGATGCACGATCAGCTCGTCCGTCTACCAACTGACCACGGCCCGCATGCGAGGAGTGACGAGTCCTGAATCCACACCGCCCCGACAGCCGCTAAGGCCTTCAAAACCGAGCGGCACGCATGCTACGAAGGTCCGTAGATCGGTCCGCCCCTCGGGGCGGGCCGAGCGTCATTTCCAGGCTAGTTGACGACGAGTGACGGGCGGTGAGCAGGCGGATGCATGGCGGGGTGAAGTTCTACCGCGGCTCGGCCGGCGCGGCCCGCAGCTACGTCGAGGCCGACCGGTCACGTGTCGATGACTACTACCTCGCCGAGGGCACCGGGGTCGCCACCAGGTACGTCTCCGGCCCGGGCGTGAGGGGGAACTCGGAGGGGAACGCGCCGGGAACACGGTCAGGAACGCAGGAACGCTCGACGGGGATGGCTACGAGCTTTGGGTCGCCGGGCACGACGTCGAGACCGGCCAGACGAAGGGACGGCTGCGCACCGACGACCGGGCGCTGCGGTTCGTCGAGGTCGTCGTGAACGGACCGAAGACATGGTCACTCGCAGCGTCCCTGCACCCCGAGATCGCCGCCGCGTACGACGCCGCGCAGGAACGCGCAGCCACCGAGATCATCGGCTGGCTAGGCGAGCACGCAACCACGCAGATCGGGCCGCGTGGTCGACAGGTGCAGGTGCCGGTCGAGAAGCTCGAGGCCATTGTCGTGCGGCACTACACCTCGCGCGCCGGTGACCCGCATCGTCACCTCCACCTGCAGATCAACGCCCGCGTGTTCGCCGCTGGCCGGTGGCGTGGTCTGCACTCGGTCGGTGTCGTCGACAGCATTGAGGGATCAACGGGATCGGCCACGCCGCGGTGATGTGCGACCCCCAGTTCCGCCAGGCGCTCGCCTCGCACGGCTACACCCTCGACCCCGACACCGGTGACGTTCAAGAGCTGATGCCGTACGCCGGTGAGTTCTGCGCCCGCGCCGGTCAGATCGCCAGGAACGTCGACCGCTACGACGCCGAGTGGCGGGGCGAGCATCCTGGTGAGGAACCCGGCCCGAAGCTGCGCCGCAGCTGGGACCGCCGCGCCTGGTCCGACGCCCGCCCCATCCCCGCCTACCAGTGCGGACGCCGCTCCATCCGCGTGCGACTCGACGAGCTCGAGTCCGCGCTCCGCCGCATCCCGTCGGCCCGGCAGTGAGTCGATGAACGACGACACCGTCCGGCTCCACCTCGACGCGATCCGCGAGTCTGTACTCGAGGTCTACCGACATCTCGACGCCGCGCACCAGGAGACCGCTCACATCTCGACGATCGACCCCGTCCCCCTAACGCCGGGCCCATGTCACCCCCCGGCCTGTCGTCCACAGCACTGTCGGCCAGCACCCACCGGTGGTGGCGGCCGACCCGTCGCGGCACGACCCGCACCATGACTGCGTTCGGAAGTAGACTAGGCGCAAGTCGCTGAGCCCATCGGAGTTCTACGAGGCGGGTATGAACCTGCCTCCTTCGGTACGCAAGGACGTCGCGCTTCGGCTGCTGGAGTCGCTCAAGGTCGCCGACCAGGAGTCGGTTGACGACGCGTGGACGACTGAGATCGGCTCGCGCGTCAACGACATCCTC
>JACMOY010000218.1 GCA_014377795.1 Actinomycetota bacterium
ACGACATGCGCGTTGCGACGCGGCGGCTGCGCAGCGCGCTGACGACGTTCCGGCCGGTCTTCGTCGACGACGTCGTCCGGCCGCTGGGCGCCGAGCTTGCCTGGTTGTCGGACCACCTCGGTGCCGCCCGCGACGCCGAGGTGCTGCGCGAACGACTGCTGGGGGCCATCAACGCCGAGGCAACAGGTCGCCCCGCCGTGGCCGCCGTGCTGCGTCAGGTCGACGGGCAGACGGCGGACGCGTGCCGCGGCGCGCGCGACCAGCTGATGACGGCGCTGGACTCCGACCGCTACCGCCACCTGCTGACCAGCCTCGACGGGCTGACGACGGCGCCCGCGCTCGCTCCCCGAGCGGCCCACCCCGCCGGCCAGGTGCTGACCCGCCGGACGGCGCGCGCCTACCGCAGGCTGAGGGACCTCGTCGCTGTCGCCGGCGGCGCTGCCGAACCCGACCGCGCCCAGGCACTGCATGACGTCCGCAAGGCAGCCAAGCGAGCCCGGTACGCCGGCGAGGCCCTGGCGGACGCGTACGGCCCGGCGGCCGCGCGGTTCGCCTCGGCCATGAAGGACCTGCAGACGGATCTGGGTGAGCACCAGGACAGCGTCACCGTGCGTGCCCACCTCGAGGAGCTGGCCGGACGTACGACCAGCCCGGCCGCCGCCTACCTCTACGGCCGCATCCATGCGCTGGAGCAGATCCGTGGCGATCGGGCGGTCGAGCGCTTCGAGGACTCCTGGCGCGCTGCGAGCAAGAAGTCCCTGCGGCACTGGCTGCGCTGAGAGGCAACGGGGCAGGTGCGCTGTGCGGGCTGGACGGTACCCCCGCGGCTGCCTACGGTGCACCCATGACCAGCACCACGTTCCGTACGACGATCCTCGGCCTGGGTGACAACACCGGCACCGTGGTGCCCCCGGCTGCGCTGGACGAGCTGGGCGCCGGTCGCCGCCCCGCCGTCCGCGTGACCGTCAACGGCTGCACCTACGACAGCACGCCCGCGGTCATGGGCGGACAGATCCTGATCTCGCTGTCCAAGGCCCACCGCACGGCAGCAGGTCTGGCCGCGGACGACGAGGTCGAGGTGACGCTCGACCTGCTGACCGAGCCGCGCGTGGTCGAGGTGCCCGAACCACTCGCCTCGGCCCTGGCCCGCACCGGGCTGAGCGACGCCTTCGCGGCGCTGGCCCCCTCCCGCCGCAAGGAGGCGTGCCGTCAGGTCGACGGGGCCAAGGGCGAGGACACCCGCGAGCGGCGCATCCACAAGATCCTGGACTCGCTCGCTTGACCTCGCTCGACCTGGACTCACCGCAGGCGATCCAGACGCTGTACCGACGCTCGCTGTCGGTGGTGGTGGTGTCCCAGGTCTTCGGCGGGGCCGGCCTGGCCGCCGGTGTGACCGTCGGGGCGCTGCTCGCTCAAGACCTGCTCGGCGCCGAGCAGCTGGCCGGACTGCCGGTCGCCTTGACCACCGTGGGTTCGGCGCTGGCCGCCTTCCTGGTCGGACGTGGCTCGCAGCGGGCCGGTCGCCGGGTCGGTCTGGCGGCCGGGTTCTTCACCGGTGCGGCCGGTGCCCTGGGCATCGTGCTGGCGGCGGTCATGCGCAACCCGCCGCTGCTGTTCGCCTCGCTGTTCGTCTACGGCGCAGGCACCGCGACGAACCTGCAGGCCCGGTACGCCGGCACCGACCTCGCGCGCAGCAACCAGCGCGGCACCGCCGTCAGCGTCGCGATGGTCTCGACGACCGTGGGCGCTGTCGCCGGGCCGGACCTGGTGGGGGTCACCGGCCGAGTCGCGGTCTCGGTCGGGATCCCCGCCCTGGCCGGCCCGTTCGCGCTGGCCGCCGCGGCGTACCTGCTCGCCGGCCTGGTCCTGGTCCTGCTGCTGCGCCCGGACCCCTATGTGGTGGCGATCGCCCTGGCCCGGCACCGACCGCCGGCGGCTGTTGAGGCCGCGCACGAGACGGGCTCCAGCGCGGCGAGCAGGGGCACGCTCCTCGGCGCGACGGTGATGGTCCTGACCCAGGTCGCGATGGTCGCGATCATGACCATGACCCCCGTGCACATGCGCGCCCACGGGCACGACCTGAGTCAGGTCGGCTTCGTCATCGGGGTGCACATCGGGTCGATGTACCTGCCCTCGCTGCTCACCGGCGCCCTGGTCGACCGGGTCGGACGGCGACCGGTGGCGATCACGGCGGCGGTCACCCTGCTCGCCGCCGGCCTCACCGCCGCGCGCGCCCCCGCGGACTCGCTGACTGCGCTGACGATCGCGTTGGCGCTGCTGGGGATCGGGTGGAACTTCGGGCTCATCAGCGGCACCGCGCTGATCGTCGACTCGACCCCGCTCTCGACCCGGGCCAGGACCCAGGGCAGCGTCGACGTGCTGGTGGCCCTCGCCGGCGCCGGCGGTGGCGCGCTGTCCGGTGTGGTCGTCGCCCGGTCCAGCTACGCCGTCCTGGCCCTGGGCGGCGGGTTGCTCGCCGTCCTGCTGCTCCCGGTCGTCGCGTGGACCCGGGCCGGACGAGCTGAAGCGGGACCAACGACCCTGCCCACGGCGCGGCGCGCTGCCGAGGGGCCGAGCTAGAGGCTGCGCCGGTCCCGGCGCACCGACCCAGGAGACCTGATGCTCACCCGCGATGCGGACCCACCGACTCGGCCGGGTCCTCGCGCGCGCCACGCCAGCGGGCCGGACCATCCTCGTCCCGTGAGCATGCGACCGCCGTGGCCAGCGAGGGCTACGTGACCGGGTTGCTGGGGCGGCTCGATCTGGTCGACGGGGTCCTGCGCCTGGTCAACGCCGGTCACGTAGCCGCGACGGACGCCAACCGGTCCTGACCCGCTGCCCTCTCGGGCAGAGCGTGACCGGGTCGCCGCGCCGGGTCGAAGGCCACAGGATATGGGTATGCGCATCGTGGTGGCCGGCTCTTCTGGGTTCGTCGGACGGCGACTGTGTCCGGCCTTGGTCGAGGCCGGCCACGACGTCGTCGCGATGACCCGCCGCCCCGAGCGTTACGACGGCGCCGGGCGAGCCGTCGGGGCCGACGTCCACGACGCGGCGAGCCTGGAGGCGGCACTTGCCGGTGCGGACGTCGCCTACTACCTGGTGCACTCGCTGGACGACCCGCAGTTCCGCCGCAAGGACGCCGAGGGTGCCACCACGTTCGCCAGGGCGGCGGGCAACCAGGGGCTGCGACGCATCATCTACCTCGGTGGGCTCGGGGACGACGCGGACAACCTGTCCAGCCACCTGCGCAGCCGGCGCGAGGTCGAGCATCTGCTCGGGACCGGTGGCGTGCCGGTGACGACGCTGCGGGCGGGGATCATCGTGGGCCACGGTGGGATCAGCTGGGAGATGACCCGGCAGCTGGTCGAGCACCTGCCGGCGATGATCACGCCCCGCTGGGTGCGCACCCGCACCCAGCCGGTCGCCCTCGCCGACGTCATCCGCTACCTCGTCGGCGTCCTCGCGGTGCCCGTCGAGGGCTCGGTGGCGTTCGACATCGGCGGCCCGGACGTCCTCGCGTACATCGACATGATGCGGGTGGTCGCCCGCATCGAGGGGCGGACGATGATCGTCGTGCCGGTGCCGCTGCTGACGCCCAGTCTGAGCAGCCGCTGGCTGAGCCTGGTGACCAGCGTCGACGTGCAGACCGGCCGCAACCTGGTCGACAGCATGAGCAACGAGGTCGTCGTGCGCGACGACAGCATCCGGCGGCTGGTGCCGTTCGAGCCGATGGACTACGTCGAGAGCGTCCTTCGGGCGCTGGGCGAGAGGGCCCGCGCGTGAACCGCGGTCGGCTGGTGCGGGCGCTGCCGCGCTGGCTGACCCAGAAGGTCCCGCGCGACCACCGCGAACCGGACGAGGCCTTCCGCCGGCGGCGGCGGGTCGTCGTCGGCGTCACCGCCGCCGGTGCGGCACTGCTGGGCGTGAGCCTGCAGACCAAGCCGGACAGCTGGCAGTTCTACGCCACGACCGCCGGCCTGGCAGTGACCTGGGTGGCGGGCGGGATCGCGAGCGGCCCGCTGCACCGGGGGTGGATGCAGGACCGCGACCGGGCCCTTCGCCGTCCGGTCCTGACGCCGGTGCTGACCGGCGCGGCGGCGTTCGGCGGGTTCTACGCCTGCGCGCTGGTGGCCAAGCGGATCCCGGTGCTGGACCACGCGATCAGCTCGGTCCTCGCCTACGCCCACCAGGGCAACACCGGCCTGGTCCTCGCGACCACCCTCGCGAACGGCGCCGCCGAGGAGGTCTTCTTCCGCGGGGCCCTGTACGCCGCGATCGGCGAGAGGTACCCGGTGGCGTTGTCGACCGGCGCGTACACCCTCGCGACGGTGACCACTCGCAACCCTGCGCTGGTACTGGCCGCCGGCGCGATGGGGACGCTGTTCGCGGCCCAGCGCCGCGCCAGCGGCGGCATCCAGGCGCCTGTTCTCACCCACCTGACGTGGTCGGTGCTGATGCTGCGCTACCTGCCACCGCTGTTTCGCGACCAAGAGGGCGCCCGCTCTTAGGGCCGCACATCCGGACC
>JACMOY010000219.1 GCA_014377795.1 Actinomycetota bacterium
CCAAGCTGGTCTCGGCCGCCTGCGTGAGACCGGCGACCGCCACCCGTCGGCACGCCTCGCGGCTGCGGGTCAGCCACAGCCCGGCCTCGACCGGGTCGTGCAGCTCGACCCCCTCCAGCAGCAGCGGCAGCCGGCCCGCGACCAGCCGGCTGAGCGCTTGCGCCCCGCCGGTGTCCAGGACGTCGACGCTGGTCGTGTCGGCCAACCGCAGCGTCAGGGGGTCCCCCTCGAGCGTGATGGCGCCGGACAGCTTGCGACGCAGCTCGGCGACGGCCCACCGCAGGGCGGCCCGGGGGTCGTCGGCGCTGCCGAAGAAGGTCTCTGCAGCCCACTCGCGCGACAGCGGCCGACGGGCCAGGGCCAAGGCGGCGAGCAGCGCCCACGTCTTGCTGCCCCGAGGCGCAGGCATGGGGCCACCCGCGTCGATGCGCGGCCTGCCCAGCAACCGGATCGTCGTGTGCACGTGCCCCCCCCGCAGTCATGGTGGCACCGCCGGGCCCGGGCGGGAAGGCGTCACTGCCCTTTCCCGCCCGGGTCGTCAGCTGACGCCGACCCCGGCCGCGAGGGCCTTGACGTCGGCTGTGGTCAGCGGCTGGCCGCCGATCCCCCAGTCGCCGCTGGACACCTCCTCGACCACGCACCACGTGACCGAGCGCATGTTCTCGCCCTCGATGCCCACCATGGCGTCGGTCAGGTCGCGGACGATCTGCTGCTTCTGCCCGGCGCTGAAGACGCCCTCGATGATCTTGACGTTGATCAATGGCATGACCGTTCTCCCTCTGCTGTCGTCGATCTGGACGGTCGAAGAGTGCGGCGGGCGCGTGTGAGTGGGCGTGTGACGCACGGCGTCAGGGTCGTCGTCGTCGTCGGTGGCGTATGGGCAGGTGGCGGCGGTACCGCCGATGACGACAGTCGAGCTCAGACGAAGGCCAGGCCGGTGATGCGCTCGTAGGCCTCGACGTAGCGGTCGCGGGTCGCGGCCACGACGTCGTCCGGCAGCGGCGGTGGTGGGGTGTCGGACCGGCGGTCCCAGCCCGACGCCGGCGAGGTGAGCCAGTCGCGCACGAACTGCTTGTCGTAGGACGGTTGCGGGCCACCCGGCGCCCACGAGGCGGCCGGCCAGAACCGCGACGAGTCAGGGGTGAGCACCTCGTCACCGAGCACCGTGCGACCGCCCGCGTCAACGCCGAACTCGAGCTTGGTGTCGGCGAGCAGGACACCCCGGTCACGGACGATCTGCTCGGCGCGGCCGTAGACCGCGAGCGTCAGGGTGCGCAGCTCGCGCGCGGTCTCGGCCCCCACGGTCGCGACGACGTGCTCGAAGTCGACGTTCTCGTCGTGGTCACCGAGCGCCGCCTTGGTGGCCGGCGTGAACACCGGGTCGGGCAGCCGCGAGCCGTCGACGAGGCCCGCCGGCAGCGGCACCCCGCAGACCGCACCGCCGCTCGCGTACTCCTCCAGCGCCGACCCGGTCAGGTAGCCCCGCGCCACGCACTCGACCGGGAACATCTGCAACCGTTGCACAAGAACGGCTCTGCCCGCGACGGCAGCTGGAATTCGACCGTCGACGAGGTGGTTGGGCACCAGGTCGGCGAGCTGGTCGAACCACCACAGCGACAGCAGGGTGAGCACCCGCCCCTTGTCGGGGATCGTGGTGCGGAGGACGTGGTCGTAGGCGGACACGCGGTCGGTGGCGACGACGAGCAGCCGGTTGTCGTCGTCCAGCGGCGCGTACAGGTCGCGCACCTTGCCGGAGTAGACGTGGCGGTAACCCGGCAGCGCCGGGGCCGGGGGCGGGGCGCTCACAGCGAGGCCGCGATGTCGCTGCGGCTCTGGCCGCCGTCGAGGCCGATCAGCTCGACCGCCGCGTACGCCGTCGCCCGGGCCGCGCCGACGTCCGCGCCGACGCCCACGACCGACAGCACCCGCCCGCCGGCGGAGATGACGTCACCGTCCAGCTCACGGGTGCCTGCGTGCAGCACGATCGCGCCCTCGACCGCGGCGGCGGCGTCCAGGCCGGTGATGCGGTCGCCCGAGCGGGGGGCGTCGGGGTAGCCCGCCGCCGCGACGACCACGGTGACGGCCGCGCCCGCCGACCACACCAGCGGTGGGACGTCGGCCAGCCCCCCGGTCGCCGCGGCCAGGAGCAGCGCACCGAGCGGGGAGCGCAGCCGGGCGAGCACCACCTGCGTCTCGGGGTCGCCGAAGCGGGCGTTGAACTCGATCACGCGCGGCCCGCGCGAGGTGAGCGCGGGCCCGACGTACAGGACGCCCGCGAACGGCGTACCCCGCCGGCGCATCGCGTCGACCGTGGGCTGCGCGACCCGCTCGACGACGTCGGCCACGAGCGACGGCGGCGCCCAGG
>JACMOY010000220.1 GCA_014377795.1 Actinomycetota bacterium
GGCCGCCGGCGCGAGCGCGGCGCCGAGCAGACCGGCTTCGCCGAGTGCGTCCAGGTCCGCCCGGCGCACCCCGCACCGGTCGACGTCCGCCGCGCCGCGCGTGAGCCGGTCGTGGGCCAGCCGGGTGGCCGAGGCGAGGAGGTCGCTCATGCGTCCACGTCGAGGATCGCCTTGCCGCCGACCCGCCGGCCCAGCAGCGCCGCGACCGCCTCGTCCACCCGGGTCCACGACCCCTGCCAGCCGACGTCGACGCGCAGACCCCCGTCGGCGACCAGCCGCATCAGCAGCGACAGGTCGGGGCCGAAGCCGGTGCCGGCCTGGAACGAGGTCAGCGACTTCGCCGGCCCGACGGTCCCGTAGAGGGGCAGGACGGCCGGCTCCAGCGAGGTCCAGCCGATGCTCTGGATCACCCCGCCCGGGTTCAGCTTCTGCCACGCGGTGACCAGCTGCTGGCCCCCGACGCCGTCGATGACCACGTCGACGGGGTCGATGTCCTCGATGCTCGCGACGACCTCGTCGGCTCCCCGCTCGGCCAGCCCGTCGCCGCGGTGGGCCTGCGCGACCACCCGCGCACCAGCGCGGGCGGCCAGCTGGACGGCGAAGCGCCCCACTCCCCCGGACGCACCGGTCACCAGCACCCGCCGACCGAGCAACGACCCCGACCGACGCAGCGCGCGCAGCGCCGTCACCCCGGCCACCGGCAGCGACGCGGCCACGGCCAGGTCGACGTCCGCGGGCACCACGGCCAGCTCGGACGCCGGCACCTGGCGGCGGGCCGCCCACGCGCCGTCGTACCCGAACGTCAGCACCCGGCTGCCCACCGCCGGGCCACCCTCGACGGTCTGCAGGACCACGCCGGAGGCGTCCCACCCCGGCACGTGGCCGGGCACGGCGTCGGGCGACCGGGCGCCGCTGACGTCGCCGAAGTTCAGCGACGCGTGGCGCACCTCGACGAGCACCTGAGCGGGGTCGCGCACCAGGTCCGGGACGTCGGCGAGGCTGATGCCCGCGGGGGCGGTGGGGTCGGTGACGAGTGCGCGCACGGTGTCCTCCAGATGGGTCGGGTCCTGCTGGTGAACCGGGTGCGCCGCCGAAGCATTCCGGTGCGAGCATCACCCGATGGAGCTCACCGACGTCATCCGCCGCCGCCGCATGGTGCGGGCCTACGACCCCGACCGCCCGGTGCCGCCGGACGTCGTGACGCGGCTGCTCGACCACGCCACCCGCGCGCCCAGCGCCGGGTTCACCCAGGGCTGGGACTTCGTGGTGCTCCGCGACAGCGTTGCGCGACAGGCGTTCTGGGACGCGACCAGCGAGGACGACGGCGAGCCGGACGCCTGGCTGCGCGGGCTGATGACCGCGCCGCTGCTCATCGTCTGCCTGTCCGACAAGGGCGCCTACCTCGACCGGTACGCCGCCCCCGACAAGGGCTGGACGGATCGCGACGAGGCGCGCTGGCCGGTGCCCTACTGGGACGTCGACACCGGCATGGCCGCGTTGCTGATGCTGCTGACCGCCGTGGACGCCGACCTCGGCGGTTGCTTCTTCGGCGTCCCGCCCGAGCGGCACGAGGCGCTGCGCACGGCTCTGACGATCCCGGCCGGCCGCACCCCCGTCGGAGTGGTCAGCATCGGCTACCCCGCCGCGGACCGCCGCTCGCCCAGCCTGCGTCGCGGACGTCGGTCGCTCGGCGAGGTGGCCCACGAGGGCCGGTTCGGCGTGCCCTTCACCGGCTGAGCCTGCTCGGGATCACGCCCGCGGTCAGGGAGGATGGGCCTCATGGCCCGCCGATCGTCGTCCGCACCGCCCCCGTCCGGTGACTTCACCGAGCGCATCATCGACATCGACGTCGAGAGCGAGATGCAGGGCTCGTTCCTCGAGTACGCCTACTCGGTCATCTACTCGCGCGCGCTGCCCGACGCCCGCGACGGGCTGAAGCCGGTGCAGCGCCGGGTGCTGTTCTCGATGTCCGAGATGGGGCTGCGGCCGGACCGCGGCCACGTCAAGAGCTCGCGGGTCGTCGGCGACACGATGGGCAAGTTCCACCCGCACGGCGACGTGTCGATCTACGACTCCCTGGTGCGGATGGCCCAGCCGTTCTCGCTACGACTGCCGCTGGTCGACGGGCACGGCAACTTCGGCAGCGCGGACGACGGCCCCGCGGCCATGCGCTACACCGAGTGCCGCCTGGCGCCGGCGGCGCTGCTGATGACCACGGCACTGGACGAGGACACCGTCGACCTGGTGCCCAACTACGACGACTCGCTCACCCAGCCCGAGGTGCTGCCCTCGGCGTTCCCGAACCTGCTGGTCAACGGGGCCAGCGGGATCGCGGTCGGCATGGCCACCAACATGGCCCCGCACAACCTGGTCGAGGTCATCGGCGCCGCGCGCCACCTGATCGCCCACCCGCAGGCCACCCTCGACGACCTGATGCGGTTCGTGCCCGGCCCCGACCTGCCGACCGGCGGGCGGATCGTCGGCCTGGACGGCGTGCGCGAGGCCTACGAGAGCGGCCGGGGCACCTTCCGCACCCGGGCCACGGTGCGGATCGAGGCGCTGACCCCGCGCAAGCAGGGCATCGTCGTCACCGAGCTGCCGTACTCGGTCGGGCCAGAGAAGGTCATCGAGAAGATCAAGGACCTGGTCGGCGCCAAGAGGCTGCAGGGCATCAGCGCGGTCACCGACCTCACCGACCGCAGCCACGGACTACGCCTGGTGATCGAGGTCAAGAACGGGTTCAACGCCGACGCGGTGCTCGAGCAGCTCTACCGGCTCACCCCGATGGAGGACTCGTTCGGCATCAACAACGTCGCCCTGGTCGACGGCCAGCCGCGCACCCTGGGCCTGCGCGACCTGCTCCGCGTGTACGTCGACTTCCGGCTCGACGTGGTGCGCCGCCGCACCGCGTTCCGGCTGCGCAAGCGCGAAGAGCGGCTGCACCTGGTCGAGGGCCTGCTCGTGGCGATCCTGGACATCGACCAGGTCATCGCGATCATCCGCTCCAGCGACGACGCCGAGGCCGCGCGGGGGCGCCTTGAGCAGGTGGTCGACCTGTCGACGCTGCAGGCCGAGTACATCCTCGAGCTGCGGCTGCGCCGGCTGACGAAGTTCTCGCGGATCGAGCTCGAGGCCGAGCTGGACGACCTGCGCCGCCAGATCGAGCAGCTGCGCGTGATCCTCGCCGACGACGCCGTCCTGCGGGCGCTGGTCAGCGACGAGCTGGCCGAGGTCGCCAAGGCCCACGGCACGTCCCGGCGCACCGTCCTGCTCGCCTCGGCAGGGGCACCGGCCACCTCGGCGACGCCGCTGGAGGTCAGCGACGACCCGTGCTGGGTGCTGCTGTCGTCCACCGGGCTGCTCGCGCGCACCGGTGACGGCGACCCGATCTCGACGGCGGGCGACCGCGCCGCGCACGACGTGCTGCCGGCCGCGGTGCGCACCACCGCCCCCGGCGAGGTCTGCCTGGTCACCTCACGCGGCCGGGTGCTGCGCCTGTCGGTGCACGAGCTGCCGGTGCTGCCGCCCACGCACGGCGCGCC
>JACMOY010000023.1 GCA_014377795.1 Actinomycetota bacterium
CTCGTCGTCGAGGGCGGGGCGCTCGCGACGTTCACGGCCTCGGACCTGCTGCTGTTCTTCGTCGCGTTCGAGGTGGTGCTCGTGCCGATGTGGGCGGTCATCCGATGGTGGGGCGACGCACACGAGCCCGCCGCCCGCCACGACGCAGCCGCCCGCTTCGTCCTCTACACCGCCCTCGGTTCGGCGGTGATGCTCGCCGGGCTGCTGCTGGTGACCCTGCAGGCCGGCAGCAGCGACATCGTCGCGCTGACCGCGGCGCACGGGGCGGCGATGGGCCGCACGACGCAGGTGGTGGCCGCCGCCCTGCTGGTCGGGGGACTGGCCGTCAAGGTGCCGATCTGGCCGCTGCACACCTGGCTCGCGCCGGCCCACACCGCCGCCCCGACCGTCGGATCGGTGCTGCTCGCCGGGGTGCTGCTGAAGATGGGCACCTACGGGCTGGTGCGGGTGGTCGTCCCGGTGGTGCCCGAGGGGTTCGCGGCGGTGGCACCCACCCTCGCGGTGCTCGGCGTCGTCGGCATCCTGTGGGGTGGTCTCGCGTGCCTGGTCGAGCGCGACCTCAAGCGGCTGGTCGCGTTCTCGTCGGTGGCGCACATGGGTTTCGTGGCGCTCGGCATCGCCAGCGGCACCCCGCAGGGGCTGCAGGGGGCACTGTTCGCCAACGTCGCGCACGGGGTGATCACCGGCCTGCTGTTCGTCGTCGCCGGGGGCCTGAAGGACCGGTTCGCCAGCGCCCGGCTCGCCGACATCGGCGGCGGGCTGCGCGACCGGTCGCCGCGCCTCGGGGGGCTGCTCGCGCTCGGCTGCGTCGCCGGGTTGGGGCTGCCGGGCCTCGCCGGCTTCTGGGGCGAGATCCTGGCGGTCTACGGCTCGTGGCGCGACGGGGTCTTCTGGAAGACCCTCGCGGTGCTCGCCGTCATCGGCACCGCGCTGGCCGCGGCGTACCTGCTGCGCGTGCTGCGGGCGCTCTGGCACGGCGAGAGCGACCAGCCGATCGGCCGTGACGCCACCGGGGTCGAGCTGGCGGTCACGGTGCCGCTGGTGGTGCTGACCGTCGTCCTCGGGCTGGTGCCGTGGCTGCTGCTGCGGCTGACCGAGCCCACCGTGCAGCACCTGCTGGGCCTGGGGCGGGGGGCGGTGTGACCGCGGGCGTGCAGGCGGTCGACTGGCTCGCGATCGGCCCGGTGCTCGGCCCGGCCGTGGCGGCGCTGCTGGTGCTGGCCGTCGACGCGGTGGTCGGTGCGCGCCGTACCCGCCTCGGCGACCCCATCGCCGTCGCCGGGCTGCTCGCGGGGCTGGTGCTGCTCGTGCCACAGGGGGGCGGCGCGACGTTCTGCACCGCGCCCGGCCGCTGCTCGTACGTCGTCTCGTCCCTGTCCCTGTCGCTGCAGGCGGTGGTGCTGGCGGCGGCCCTGGTCTGCCTGCTGCTCGCCATCGGGCTGCGCGACCGGCTGCCCCGCACCGAGCTGCACCTGCTGGTGCTGACCGCCACGGCGGGAGCGTGCGCCCTGGCCGCGGCCCGCGACTACGCCACCCTGGCCGTCGCGCTCGAGACGGCGTCGCTGCCGCTGGTCGCGCTGGTGGCGCTGCGGCGCGACGGCCGCGGCGCCGAGGCCGGGCTCAAACTGCTGATGACCTCGGTCGTCTCGTTCGGCCTGCTGGCGCTCGGGGTCGCGCTGGTCTACGCCTCGACCGGGTCGCTGTACCTCGGCCAGCCGGTGGCCACCTCCCTCGGCGACCTGCGCGCCGCCCACGGCGTCGGCCTCGCGCTGGTCGTGGCAGGGGCCGCGTTCAAGCTCTCGCTCGTGCCGTTCCACCTGTGGACCCCTGATACCTACGCCGGCGCCCCGCTGCCCGTGGCCGCGTTCCTGTCGACGGTGTCGAAGGTGGCCGGGCTCAGTGCCGTCGTCCTGGTGCTGGCGGTCGGGGCGCCCGAACGGGCCGGCGACTGGGCCGCACCGGTCGGCGTGCTCGCCGCGGTCACCATGACGGTCGGCAACCTCGTCGCGCTGCGCCAGCGCACCGCCGTCCGGCTGCTCGCGTGGTCGACCGTGGCCCAGGCCGGCTGGGTGGTGCTGCCGCTCGCGGGGGCCGTCTCGGCGTCCCGTGTCACCTCCGCCGTGTCGGCGTCGCTGGGCTACCTGCTCGCGTACGTCGTCGCCACCCTCGCCGCGTTCGCCGTCGTGGTGCGGGTGGCCGAGAGCCACCCGGACGGCGCCCGGCACCCGCTGACCGCCTACGCCGGACTGTGGCGCCGACGTCCGGCCCTGGCTCTGGTGCTCGGCTTCGCGCTGCTGTGCCTGGCCGGCCTGCCCCCGGGCGTGATGGGGGTGGTGGCCAAGATCCTCGCCATCGCGCCCGTGGTCGGCGTGGGCGCTTACGGGCTGGTCGCCGTCGCCGTCGTCAACGTGGTGCTCGGGGTCGCGGTGTACCTGCGGTGGGCCGCCGGGCTCGTGGCGCCGGGCGAGGCGACCGGCGAGGCGCCCTCGGCGTCCGGCACGACCCCGGTCGCGCACCGGCTGGCTCTCGCACTGGGCGCCGGCGGGTGCGTCGCCCTGTCGGTGCTGCCCCAGCTGGTGGCCGGCGTCCTCGCCCGCGTGCCGCTGCGCTGAACGCGCCGCCACACCAACAGGCAGAACCGCCCGGACGACGCCGCTCCGAGCACGACCCCGCCGGTGCTCACCCACTTCTGCCCGCCGGTGTGGCGGTAAGACGGGGGGGCCGGGAGCGGCGCAGGTCGGGGGATTTCCCCCATGCCACCGACCCGGGCACCGGCTTGACTGGCCAGCACACTCCCCGACCAACGTGTCCCGCGTCGGTTCTCGAAGAACCCCGTCCCTGCCAGAGCAGCCCATCGCGAAGTGAGGAACCCCGTGAGCGGCACCGCGTTGCAGCAGGTCGAGCTCGTCGTCCGGACGATCGCCCAGACGGCCGTTGACAACGAGAAGTACTTCGGCGACCTCGACGCCGTCGTGGGCGACGGTGACTTCGGCTACTCCCTGGCCCGCGGCTTCGAGAAGGTGCTCGAGGGCTGGGACGACATCGACCGCACCGACGTCGGCGCGTTCTTGAAGAAGATCGGGATGATCGTCACCTCCCGCATCGGCGGCACCTCGGGGCCGATCTGGGGGACCGCGTTCATGAAGGCCGGTATCAGCGCCGGACCGGCCAACGAGCTGAGCGGTGAGCAGGTCGTGGCGATGCTGCGGGCCGCCACCGACGGCATCAAGGCCCGCGGCCAGTCCGACGTCGGTGACAAGACGCTGCTCGACGCGCTGGTGCCGATGACCGACGCGATCGAGCGCGAGCTCGCGTCGGGGGCCGACCACGCGGCGGTGCTCGCCGTGGCGGCGACCACCGCTCGCACGGCGGCCGAGGCCACGAGCGAGCTGGTCGCCAGGAGAGGTCGCGCGTCCTACACGGGCGAGCGCAGCAGGGGCTCGGTCGACGCCGGTGCGATGGGCGTGGCCGTGATCGTCGAGCGGATCAGCCATGCGTGGACAACAGAAGGAGCGTCATGAAGAAGTTCATCAACGACCCGCAGCAGTTCGTGCCCGAGATGCTGGAGGGCATCGCGCTGGCCAACCCCGACACGCTGCGCTACCTGCCGGAGTACAACCTGCTGATGCGCGCCGACTCCCCTCGCGAGGACAAGGTGTCGATCGTGCAGGGCTCGGGGTCCGGGCACGAGCCGGCCCACGTCATGATCGTCGGCAAGGGGATGCTGGACGCCGCCTGCCCCGGTGACGTGTTCGCCGCTCCACCCATGGACTACGTGTACGAGACGACCAAGAAGCTCGCCTCGCCCAAGGGCGTGCTGCTGCTGGTGAACAACTACACCGGTGACCGGATGGCGTTCGACATGGGCAAGGAGATGGCCGAGGCCGAGGGGATCCGCGTCGAGATCCTGACGATCAACGACGACGTCGCCGTCAAGGACTCGCTGTACACCGTGGGTCGGCGTGGGGTGGCCGGCAACTTCTTCGTGATCAAGGCCGTCGGCGCGGCGTCCGAGCAGGGCGCCGACATCGAGGAGCTGCTGCGGATCGGCAACAAGGTGAACGACGTGACCCGCACGATGGGCGTGGCCCTCACCTCATGCACCCCGCCGGCCAAGGGGTCGACCCTGTTCGAGCTGGGCGAGGACGAGATCGAGATGGGGGTCGGCATCCACGGCGAGCCGGGTCGCAAGCGGATGAAGATGACCAACGCCGACGCGATCGTCGACGAGCTGCTCGAGGCGGTCGTCACCGACCTGCCCTACAGCTCGGGCGACGACGTCGCGCTGATGATCAACGGCCTGGGCGGCACGCCGATCAGCGAGCTCTACATCCTCTACCGCCGGGCTCACCAGAAGCTCACCGAGCAGGGCATCAAGGTCACCCGCAGCTACGTCAACGAGTACTGCACCTCGTTGGACATGGCCGGCGCCTCCCTCACGCTGGTCAAGCTGGACGACGAGATCGACGCCCTGCTCGGGGCGCCGGCCGAGGTCGCGGTCCGCGTCTTCTGACTCCGCCGCCCGCTCGGGCACCGGCGGCTGGCAGACGCCGACCGCCTCGATCGACCACGGGAGGCAGTCACGGGCGAGAACATCACTCTCGACCAGGCAACGGCCATCGTCGAGGCGTGGCCGAGGCGGTGTCGGTCGGGCAGCCGATGAACATCGCCGTGGTGGACGACAGTGGGCGCCTCGCCGTCTTCGGTGGCGGGGTGCTGCTGCGTGACGCGGCCGGCAACGTCGCGGGCGGGGTGGGCGCCAGCGCCGGCTCGGTCGAGCAGGACCACCAGGTGGCCGAGGCGGGTCGCGCCGCCTTCACGGCCTGAGCGACCGACCGCCCACACCGGCGGGCAGAAGTGCCGACGCGCCGCCGTCCCGAGCACGACGGTGGCGGTGCCGGCAGACTTCTGCCCGCCGGTGGCGGTACGACGGGGGAGCCGTGGACGATGGAGCGCCGACGGACGAGCTGTCGACGTGTGGCGGCAGCGGGGCCTGGGTGGCCGGACGATGGCCGAGCTGTACCGGCGGGCGGCCGATCGCGGGTGGCAGGACCTGACGCTGCGGACGCGGCAGTCCGACGACCGGGCCCCGATCGGGCCGGGAACGTCCGGGGGGCGGGTGAGCGTTCAGGAGGTGAACGTCCCCTCGAGGAAGGTCCCCATGCGGCACCAGCACTTCAACGGCCTCAAGACCGCCGGCCTGCTCGGCGCGGTCTTCGGGCTGCTCCTGCTGCTCGGGTCGGTGATCGGCAGCGGCCGGTTCCTGTGGGCGTTCGCCCTGTTCGGTGTCGCGATGACCGCCTACGGCTACTGGAACAGCGACAAGATCGCGATCAAGGCCATGCGGGCCCGGCCGGTCAGCGAGGCGGAGCAGCCGGTGATCTACCGGATCGTGCGAGAGCTGTCGACGACCGCACGCCAGCCGATGCCGCGGCTGTTCGTCTCACCGACGATGGCGCCGAACGCGTTCGCCACCGGCCGCAACCCGGCCAACGCCGCGGTCTGCTGCACCGACGGGATCCTCGCGCTCCTGGACGAGCGCGAGCTGCGCGGGGTGCTGGGCCACGAGCTGATGCACGTCTACAACCGCGACATCCTCACCTCGTCGGTGGCCGCGGCGATCGCGGGCGTCGTGACGTCGGTCGCCCAGATCGGGCTGTTCTTCGGCGGCGGGTTCGGCGGTGGCGGCGACGGCGAGGACCGGCCCAACCC
This sequence comes from Actinomycetota bacterium, assembly GCA_014377795.1. Classification (GTDB taxonomy): domain Bacteria; phylum Actinomycetota; class Actinomycetes; order Actinomycetales; family Angustibacteraceae; genus JACMOY01. The sequence goes on from JACMOY010000023.1 coordinate 5,713, forward strand.
GTTCGCGCTGGTCCTGATGGCGATCGCCGCACCGTTCGCCGCGATGCTGATCCAGATGGCGATCAGCCGCACCCGCGAGTACGACGCCGACGAGGACGGCGCCCGGCTCACCGGCGACCCGCTGGCCCTGGCGCCGGCCCTGCGCAAGCTCGAGGCCGGCACCCAGGCGCTGCCCCTGCCGCCGGACCGCGAGCTGGTCAACACCAGCCACCTGATGATCGCCAACCCCTTCCGCACCGAGGGGATGAGCCGGATGTTCGCCACCCACCCGCCGATGGCCGACCGCATCTACCGCCTCGAGTCGATGGCGGGCTACGAGCGCTGAGTCCCTAGCGCTGAGCGTCCAGCCAGCCGCGCACGACCATCCACCCGGCGGACGTCGGGTCGAGGTGCTCGTAGTGCGCCTCGCCGGGCACGACCTCCAGCCGGACGTCGTCCCCGGCCTCGGTCGCGGCAGCGGCGAACCCGCGTGACTGGGACGGCGGCACGATGACGTCGCCCGCGCCGGTGACCACCAGCACGGGCACGCCGAGCGGTAGCAGGGCGGTGGGGTCGACCTGGGTGTACCGCCCGGGCACCGTGACCGGCGTCCCGCCGACGACGGAGTCGACC
>JACMOY010000024.1 GCA_014377795.1 Actinomycetota bacterium
CCCGATTCCCCCCCTGGGGTGCGGCGGACGTAGGCAGGGCGGGCTACCGGCCGTTGGCTGACCATCGCGGTCCACAGCGGCGGGACGAACAGCCGCTGCGGCAGGGCGCCCGGCCCGGTCGGCGCCACGGCCGGGGTCACGGGCAGCACGGTCGGGACGACCACCAGCGTCAGCAGCAGCGCGACCGCCGCCAGCGCAAGTGCGGGCAGCACCCACACCAGCCGGCGGGGGCGCGTGCGCCAGGCCGCCGTGGCCGCGCGCTGGTGGCCGTCGGCGGGGGTCGGTGCCGTGTCCGCCAGCTGGCTCAGGGCTTCGTGCAGGGACGTCACCGTCGCACCTCCGTCACGGGCCCCAGGTCGTCGAGCTCGGGGGCGAGCACGCGCAGGCGGGCCAGGGCGTCCCGCACCTGCGACTTGACCGTGCCGACCCCGATCCCGAGGACGGCGGCGACCTGCGGCTCGGTCAGGTCGTCGTAGAACCGCAGCACCAGCACGGCGCGCTGCTTGGCCGTCAACCGGGCCAGCGCCGCCTGCAGGGTCAGCCGGGTGTCCGGGTCGCCGCCCAGGGCGGGTGCCGGCTCGCGCGAGCCGCCCAGCACCTCGGCCACCCGCGACGTCGTCCGGCGCCACGCGGACACGTGCGCGGTGTAGATCGCCCGCCGTACGTACGCCTCCGGCTCGCCGTCGCGGCTGATCCGCGACCAGTGCCGGGCGGTGCGCTCGAGCGCGACCTGCACCAGGTCCTCGCCGGCGTGGGCATCGCCGGTGAGCAGCCAGGCCACCCGCAGCAACGCGGGGCGCCGCGCCGTGACGAAGGCGATGAACTGCTCCTCGCCGTCCACCGCACCCCCCCTCGCCGTCGACCCGTCACACCCTGACACGCGCCGGACGACCCGCCTGGAGGGTGCCGCGCGCCGTTGCCCCGTCGGCCTCACCTGGCAGACCCCACCAGCGCCGCACCGCACCTCCGCCACACGGTGCGGTCCAGCGGCGCGCGCCGGGTTCGGCCGCGCGGCCGCGCCGGGTGGGCCCTAGGCTTGCCCCCGGAGAGCCGGGAAGCCTGGTCGGCCGTGCCCGCTGATCAGCGGCACGTCAGTTTCACCGACCTCCCCGGGAGCCCTTGTGTCGACACCGGTCCGGCGCCTGTTCTCACGCAGCACCTGGCACGAGGCCCAGCACGTGGCCGCGGCGCTGCGCACCGAGACCATCGGCGGCGCCCTGCTGCTCGCCGCCACCCTGATCGCCCTGGTCTGGGCGAACTCGCCGTGGCGCGAGGCCTACCAGCACCTGCGCGAGACCACGGTGGGACCGAGTGCACTTCACCTCAACCTGGACTTGTCGGCGTGGGCCGCGGACGGGCTGCTGGCGGTGTTCTTCTTCGTAGCCGGCATCGAGCTCAAGCACGAGCTCGTCGTCGGCGACCTGCGCGAGCCCGCCAAGGCGGTTCTGCCGGTCGTCGCGGCGTTCGCCGGCGTGATCGTCCCGGCGCTGCTGTACGTGCTCGTAGCCCCCCGCGACGCGTCACACGGGTGGGCCGTGCCGACAGCCACCGACATCGCCTTCGCGCTCGCGGTGCTGGCCGTCCTGGGCAGCCGGCTGCCCAGCGCGCTGCGCTCGTTCCTGCTCACCCTTGCTGTCGTCGACGACCTGGTGGCGATCACGATCATCGCCGTCGCGTACACCGCGGGCCTGGACCCGCGGCCACTGGTGCTGGCCCTGCTCCCGTTGCTCCTGTTCGCTCTCGCGGTGCGCGCGCGCCGCACGGCCTGGTGGTTGCTGCTGCCGCTGGCCTTCGCGACCTGGGCGCTGGTGCACGCCTCGGGGGTCCACGCGACCGTCGCCGGGGTGCTGCTCGGCCTGGTGGTGCCGGTACGTCGGGCGGTGGGCGAGCGCGCGTCGGTGGCCGAGCGCCTCGAGCACGTCGTGCGGCCCTTCTCGGCGGGGTTCGCGGTGCCGGTCTTCGCACTGTTCGCCGCCGGGGTGACGCTCGTGGGCGGGGGGCTGGGCGCAGCGCTGCACGACCGGGCAGCCGTCGCGGTCGTCGCCGCGCTCGTCGTCGGCAAGTGCGTCGGGGTGCTGGGCGGCACCTGGCTGACCGCCCGCTTCACCCGGGCCGAGCTCGACGACGACCTGGCCTGGGGCGATGTGCTGGGGGTGTCGCTGCTCGCCGGAATCGGCTTCACCGTCAGCCTGCTGATCGGCGACCTCGCCTTCGGCGCCGGCAGCGCGCGCGACAACCACGTCAAGATCGCCGTTCTGGCCGGTTCGGTGATCTCGGCGCTGCTCGCGGGGGTGGTGCTGCGGCGACGCAGCGCCGTCCACCGCCGCATCGCCGAGCTGGAGGACCGCGACGACGACGGGGACGGCGTGCCGGACTGCTACCAGCAGCCGGCGTCGCGCTGACTCGCCTCGCGCGGCGACCTGCCCCTAGGGTCGATTCATGAGCACCCCGTCGATCACGCCCACCGCCAAGCCCGAGCGCACCCTCGGCCAGCTGGTGTCCGATGCCTCGCGCGACCTGTCGGCGATCGTCCGCGCCGAGGTCGCGCTGGCCAAGGCCGAGGTCAAGGTCGAGGCCAAGACCGCGGCGCTGGGCGGGGCGATCTTCGCCGTCGCCGGGGTCGTCGCCTTCCTCGCCCTGATCCTGCTGCTCGTGGCCGCGGCGTACGGGCTGGTGGCGCTGGGGCTCTCACCGTGGCTGGCGTTCCTGATCGTGGCCGTCGTCCTGCTGGTGCTCGCCGCCGTCCTCGCCCTGGTCGGCAAGTCGCGCCTGGCCAAGCTGAAGGCCCCCGAGCGCACCGTGCGCACCGCGAAGGAGACCGTCGCGACGCTCAAGGGCACCACGTCGCACACCCCGTGACCCCTGGCGTCGACGCCACGCACGTCCTGATCGACGGGCCGTGGCGGCACCGCTTCGTCGCCGCCAACGGGGCCAGGTTCCATGTCGCCGAGGCCGGCGAGGGGCCGCTGGTCGTTCTGCTGCACGGCTTCCCGCAGCACTGGTGGTGCTGGCGCGACCAGCTCACCGGGCTCGCGGACGCCGGCTACCGGGTCGCCGCGATGGACCTGCGCGGGTACGGCGCGTCCGACAAACCGCCCCGGGGATACGACACCCCCACGCTGGCTGCGGACGTCGCCGCCGTCGTCCGCTCGCTGGGTGAGCCGGCCGCCACCATCGTCGGCCACGACTGGGGTGCCTTCATCGCCTGGGCGATGCCCGCGCTCGAACCCGCCGTCACCCGCGCGATCGCCCCGATCTCGATGGCCCACCCGCTGCGGCTGCGCACCGCGATGCTCACCTCACCCGCCCAGATCCGGGCGAGCACCCACGTCCTGGAGTACCAGCAGCCGTGGCGGCCCGAGCGCCAGCTGGTTCGCGACGGCGAGGTCGAGCGGCTGCTGCGCCGCTGGGGCGGTCCGGGGTGGCCGGCCGACCCCGAGGTGGTGGCGACCTACGCCGCCGCCATCCGGGTGCCGTTCGTCGCGCACTCGGCTCTGGAGTACTTCCGCTGGGCCGTCCGCTCGCAGGTGCGCGCCGACGGGCGCGCGTTCTTCGACGCGGTCGAGCGGCCGATCACCGTGCCGGTGCTGCAGCTGCACGGCGCACTCGACCCGTGCATCCTGCCGGCGACGGCCGAGGGGTCGGCGCGCTGGGTCGAGGGCCCGCTGCGCTCGGTCGTCGTCGAGGGCGCCGGCCACTACCTGCCCGAGGAGCGCCCGGACGTCGTCACCGGCCACCTGCTGGACTGGCTGGCCGGCATCTGACTCAGCCAGCGGCGCACCCGCCGACGCCGACCGGCGTCCGCGCCGACACCGCTCGGTCGAGCACCGGCGCCGCCTCGGACGTGGTCAGCGCGTAGCCGGTGCTGTCGTCGTCCAGGCTCTTGGCGAACACGACCCCGACGACCACGCCGTCGCGTGAGAGCAGAGGGCCGCCGGAGTTGCCCGGCTGCACCCGCGCGTACAGCGAGTACACCTCGCGCACCGAGGCGCGGGTGCGGTAGATGTCCTCGCCGCGGGCGGTGATGACCTCGCGCACCCGGGCGGAGTCCAGACGGTAGGGGCCGTCCAGCGGGAACCCCGCGACGACGGCGGTCGCCCCCCGCCCGAGGTCGCGACCCACCGGCAGCGCGGGCGCGGGCAGGTCGGGGACGTCGATCACCGCCAGGTCGCGCACCGGGTCGAAGACCACGACGCGCCCGTCGAAGGCCCGACCCTCGCCGCCGACCCGCACCTGGGGTCGCGTCACGCCCGCCACGACGTGCGCGTTGGTGACGACGCGACCCCGCGCGACCACCCACCCGCTGCCTTCCTGCGACCGGTCGCAGGCGGGTGCGAGCCCGCTGACCTTGACGATGCTGCGCGCCGCGGCGAGCACACCGGCGGTGCGGACGACGGCCGGGTCGGGGGGCTCGACCGCCCGGATCCGCTCGGGCCCGAAACCCTCGAAGACCCGCGGGAACCCCTGGGTGTCCAGCAGGGTGCGGAACCCGGCGAACACCCGGCCGCTGCTCGAGGGCACCACCTGGTCGATGGCGCTGACGATCCGCGAGCGGCCGATGGCCCGCGACAGGGTCTGCGCCGGCCCACCGCGCAGCGCTCCGGCGATCAGCGACACCAGGATGCAGACGGCGACGACGCTGGCGACGGCGCCCAGCACCGCGTCCAGCAGCCGGGCGGGCCGGTTGCGCACGTGGCTGCGGGCGCGGGTCCCGAACGCGACGCCCACCGCCTGCCCGATGCTGGCCGCCGCGAGCACCCCCACGACGATCACCACCACCCGTCGCAGGTCGGCGGTCCCGGGGGTGATCCAGCGCTCAAGCAGCTGGGGCAGTCCCCACATCGCGAGGGCGCCCCCGCCGAGGAACCCGGTCAGCGACAGGACGCTGACGACCACACCCTGCCGGAACCCCGAGACCGCGTAGCCCACCAGCACCAGCGTCAGCAGCAGGTCGATCACGTCAGCAGCGCCATGATGTCGTCCGGCAGGTCCTCGGTCGGGGTCGCGTCCCAGCCCAGCTCGACACCCGCCAGGTGCAGCACCCGCGCCAGCAGCCCGGCGGTGAAACCCCAGACGTACAGGCCCTGCACCCGAAAGGCCGGCCCGACGAAACCGCTGGGGTGGCGGGCCAGCACCCGGTTCGCGGGGTCGGCGAGCTCGCGCAGCGGGGCCCGGACCACCGAGGCGACCTCGGCCGCGTCGACCGGCGCGACGGCGGACGTCGAGGTCCACCAGGCGAGCACCGGCGTGACGACGTACCGGCTCGGCGGCAGGTAGATCGCCGGCAGGACGCCGATCACCTCGACGCCGGCGGGGTCCAGGCCGGTCTCCTCCGTGGCCTCGCGCAGGGCGGCCCCCACGGCGCCGTCGTCCGTCGGGTCCAGGCCACCGCCGGGGAACGAGACCTGGCCGGCGTGCGAGCGCAGGGTTCGCGAGCGCTCGGTCAGCAGGACGTCGGGGCCGCCGGTGGGGTCCGCACCCTCGCCGAACAGCATCAGCACGGCCGAGTGCCGGCCGCCGTCCGCGCCCGGGCGGGCCCAGCCGGGGTCGTCGTCGACGGCCAGCGCCGGCACCTGCAGCAGCCGCTCGCGCAGGTCCCTCACGCCGGCGCCTCGATGGCCCGCTCGTACCGCAGCAGGCGGCGCGCCTTCACCGGATCGGTCTGGCCCACCCCGTACGACGGGCACAACCGCACCAGCGGGCACGCCCCGCAGGCCGGGGTCCGCGCGTGGCAGGTGCGCCGGCCGTGGAAGATCAGGACGTGCGACAGGGCCGTCCAGTCGCGGCGCTCGAACAGTGCCGCGACCGCGTGCTCGACCTTGACCGGGTCGTCCTCGGTGGTCCACCCGAGCCGGCGTGCGAGCCGACCGACGTGCGTGTCGACCGTGATGCCGGGGACGCCGAACGCATCACCCAGCACCACGTTGGCGGTCTTGCGTCCGACGCCGGGCAGGGTCACGAGGTCCGCGAGGCGTGACGGCACCTGCCCGTCGTACCGCTCGACCAGCGCCGCACCGAGCTTGAGCAGGCTGTCGGTCTTGGCCCGGAAGAACCCGGTCGGCCTGATCAGCGCCTCGAGCTCGGCCCGGTCGGCGCCGGCGTACGCCGCAGCGTCGGGGTAGCGGGCGAACAGCGTGGGGGTCACGGTGTTGACGCGGACGTCGGTGGTCTGGGCCGAGAGCACCGTCGCGACCAGCAGCTGCAGCGGCGTCGTGAAGTCCAGCTCGCAGCGGGCGTCCGGGTACAGCAGGGCCAGCTCGCGGTAGACGCGCCGGGCCCGACGGGTCAGCGCCACCGGCGTGGCAGCGGTCGGAGCGGTCGGTGGCACCGGGTCAGCCTACGGCGGGTCAACCCGTGCGCCCGCTCGGGTGAGGGGGCCGGGCGCCGCTCAAGGACAAGGGGTCGGGGCCGAGACAGTGGCTGTGACCGACCTCGTGTGCATGGATCTGCAGGCCTTGCGAGTCCAACGTCAGCGCCTGTCGCAGGAGTGCGCCCGACTGTCCTGGCTGCGCCGCTTGGTGCGCGCC
>JACMOY010000025.1 GCA_014377795.1 Actinomycetota bacterium
ACGCCGAGACGATCGCGGCGATGCGCGTCGCCGGCCGGGTCGCCGCCGAGGCGATGGCCGCGGCCGCCGCCGTCGCCGCCCCCGGCGTCACGACCGACGAGGTCGACCGGGTCGGCCACGAGTACCTGCTCGACCACGGCGCCTACCCCTCGACGCTGGGCTACCGCGGGTTCCCCAAGTCGCTGTGCACCAGCGTGAACGAGGTCGTCTGCCACGGCATCCCCGACGACCGGCGTCTCGAGGACGGCGACATCCTCAACATCGACATCACGGCGTTCATGGTGATCGACGGGCTCGGTGTGCACGGCGACACCGACGCGACGTATCTGGTCGGTGACGTCGACGAGGAGTCGCGGCTGCTCGTCGAGCGCACCCACGAGGCGATGATGCGCGGTATCCGGGCGGTGCGCCCCGGCCGCCAGATCAACGTCATCGGCCGGGTCATCGAGTCGTACGCCAAGCGGTTCGGCTACGGGGTGATCCGCGACTTCACCGGGCACGGCATCGGCACCGCGTTCCACTCCGGGCTGGTCGTGCCGCACTACGACGCGGCGCCGCACTACGACACGGTCATCGAGCCCGGGATGACGTTCACCATCGAACCGATGCTGAACCTGGGCACCCACGAGTGGCAGATGTGGGATGACGGCTGGACCGTCGTCACCAAGGACCGGCGGCGTTCGGCACAGTTCGAGCACACCCTGCTCGTCACCGATGATGGTGCAGAGATCCACCCCCTGACGGGGGACTCAGCATGAACGGCATCGCGCTGGGGATCGACGTCGGTGGCTCGGGCATCAAGGGCGCTCCGGTCGATCTGGCCACGGGCTCGCTCGCCGCCGAGCGCCTGCGGGTTGAAACGCCGCAGCCCTCCACCCCCGAGGCCGTCGCCGAGGTCGTGGCGCAGATCGTCGACCACTTCGCGGCTGCGCTCGGTGACGGCGCGATCGGGGTGACCGTTCCCGCGGTGGTCACCGGCGGCGTGGTGCGCACCGCAGCCAACATCGACCAGTCCTGGATCGGGACGGACGCCGATGCGCTGTTCACCGGCCGGCTCGGCCGGGCGGTTCACCTCGTCAACGACGCCGACGCGGCCGGCGTCGCCGAAGCGCGGTTCGGTGCGGCCCGCAGCACCAAGGGGCTCGTCGTGGTCACCACGCTCGGCACCGGCATCGGCACCGCCCTGCTGTTGGACGGCCGCCTCGTACCCAACAGCGAGCTGGGCCACCTCGAGATCGACGGGTACGACGCCGAGACGCGGGCGGCGTCCAGCGCGCGCGAGAACGAGGGTCTGTCGTGGGAGGACTGGGCGGCCCGTCTCCAGCGGTACTACGGGGCGATCGAGGACCTGCTGTGGCCGGCGCTGATCGTGGTCGGCGGGGGTATCAGCAAGAAGGCCGACAAGTTCCTGCCGCTGCTGCACCTGCGCGCCCCGATAGTCGCCGCCCAGCTGCGCAACGAGGCGGGCATCATCGGCGCTGCGGTGCTGGCCGACGAGGAACGCGTCAGCGACTGACCGCGCTCAGGACGCGGGCTTGGCGGGCACCGGCGGCATCGTCACGCCGGCAGCGACACAGGCAGCGCGCAGCTTGGGACCGCTCGCGGCGGACCTCGCACCGACCACCACGACGGAGGCCTTGATGCCCGGGGTCGTCGAGGCCTTGGCCGCATCGCCCGCCGCGTAGATGGCGGTGACCGCCTTGACCTTGTCGTTCACGTTCGCATACGCCTGGGTCAGCGCCGCGCACGCCTTGGCCCCGTTGGGGTCCGACGTCGCCAGGTCGGTGGCGGTCGCTGTCGAGCCGGAGGCGCAGGCCCCGAGCAGCAGGACGGCGGCGAGCACGAACAGGCGGCGCATGGGGGCTCCTTCGGGACGGACGACCAGGAGCCCCCATGGTGCCAGCCGCCGACGCTGGCCTGGCAACTCAGGTCGTGAACGCGCCGGCGGGGACGGTGACGACCTGGCCGGCGTCCGGGATGCCGAGGAACAGCCCCGCCAACGACCACGCCGTCGAGTACAGCGTGCCGCCGTGCCAGGCCAGGCCGGTCGGCATGGTCACCGCCGCTGTCGACTGCGCACCGGACGGGGCTATCCGGACGACACGCCCCACGTCAGCGGGATCCAACGCGGGGTCCTCAGACAGGTTGAACAGCACCTCCGAGACGTACGCCGTGCCATCCGCGGCGACGGCCAGACCGGTGGGTGCGCTGAGGCCGGTGATCGTCCGGATCACCGCCCGGGTCCTGCCGTCGAGCACGTACACCCGTCCCTGCCCCGGCACCAGAGCCGACGCCGTACTGACCCAGACGGTGCCACCGGGACCATAGGCCACGCCGGTGGGCACCGGGTCGCAGCCCAGCTGCCTCGGGTCGTTGTTCGGGACGGAGGCGCACGGCCCGCTCGTCACCAGCGGTGGCACGAAGAAGGTCGAAACGTCACCGGATCGGCTGATGGCCAGCACGGCGTTGGCACCAGCATCGGCGACCAGCGCCAGCGTCTGACCTCGACCGGCCGCGATGCTGTAGGGGTTGGACAGTGCGTCCAGCGGGACGCCGTCCGAGTCGAACTGCGGCTGCCCGTCCGGGTTGTTAGCCAGCTCGTAAGCCTGCAGATCGGCCACCAGGGTGGCACGACCGTCGCGGACGGTGAAGATCGAGGCGCTCCCGTTGTAGGTGCTGGCGTCCGGGACCTCGGAGCCACCGGTGATGACCGCCAGCGAACCGCCTCCGACCGCGGCCACGCCGGACGGCCCGTTCAGGTCGGCGACCACTACCGATTTCGCGCCGCTGGCAAGGTCGACGGCACTGACCTGCCCGGCGCCGGACTCGGCGACGAACAGCCTTCCTTGGCCATAGGCCACCGAGAACGGGCCGTTCAGGCCACTCGCGACCACCTGCGGCATCGGCAGCGGCGCGGCGGACGCCGGTGCCTGCCCGACCCCGAGCAGCACCAACCCGCTCGTCGCGACGACGAGGATTCGATTTCGTGAGATGTCGAGCATGTGCGCTCCCTGCGCGAGAGCCGGGGCCACTTGGGCGTGTCCGCGGTCATCGTCGCCAGACTCGACCCGTAGCACACTTAGGGGCAAGACATCAGGCGGACGAGTCAGGTGTGGTGCAGCACATTTGACCACTTACGGACCGTACCGTCATGATTTGCGCCGAGCCGACGTGACCGATTTGAACCGGGCGGCGGCCCCGAAGCTGGTCTTGAGAGGACCGCGCGTTCTGCACGCCCGAGGCCAGCGCTCGTGGTGCGGACGAGCCAGCCTGTACGCCGGGTCCTGTCCCCGCGCGCGGTTACCCCCGCGCGGGTGGCGACCATCCATCTCGGCGCGCTGTTGCCAACGCGCTCCAGCGGTCTACCCGAGAGCTCGGGCGGGCCGCCCTCGAACGCTCTCTGTCTGACCTTGCTCCGGGTGGGGTTTGCCGAGCCGCCCCTGTCACCAGGGGCGCTGGTGGTCTCTTACACCACCGTTTCACCCTTACCGGGCCACCTGCTCGCCCGGCGGTCTGTTCTCTGTGGCACTGTCCCGCGGGTCACCCCGGGTGGGTGTTACCCACCACCGTGCCCTGTGGAGCCCGGACGTTCCTCGGCGCCAGGTGGCGAGACCTGACGACGCGGCCGCCCGGCTGACTCGTCCGCGCGCTCATCGTAGGCCCTCAGGCGGGGACGAACTCCACCTCGCGCGAGCCGACGTCGGCCCGCACCAGCCGCACCCGCAGGGCCGCCCCGAGCGCGACGTCGCCGGTGACCGGGGCGAGCACCGGCGGGTCGAGCACCTGCACCCGGCTGCGCCCCTTCTCGCGCGCGTCCACGACCACCGCGTCGAACAGCTCACCCACCCGCCGGGAGAGGACGGCGGCCTCGACCGCGTCGGTGCAGGCCCGGTCGACGGCACTGGCCCGCTGGTCGCTGGCCACCATGACGGCCGGCAGTGCGTGCAGCGCGTCCGACGCCCAGGCGGGCACCGGCCGGTCACGGCACAGCGCCTCGCAGACGACCAGCCCGAACCGGTCGACCAGGCGGCGCAACGGGGCCGTCACGTGGGCGTACGGCGCCGCCACGGCGGCGTGATGCGTCTGTTCGGGCACCGCCCCCACGAACGGCGTGTACCCCGCGCCGCGGAACAGTGCGGTCGCCTCGTGGATCAGCGCGAGGTGGCGCGGGTTCGCGCGGTCCAGCGAGCGCAGGAACGCGCCGTACGTCGTCTCGGCGGGCCAGCGGGCGCCCAGCGCGGCCGCCTGGCGGTGAAACCGCAACAGCGCCGCCGGGTCGGGCGCCGGCATGGTGCGCAGGATGCCGACCCCACCGGCCAGCATCATGTCGGCGGCGGCCATGCCCGTCATCAGCGAGATCTGCGCGTTCCAGTCCTCGGCGGCCGAGGGCGGTCGCAGCCGCAGATCGTAGCCACCCTCGACCACGACGACCTCCTGCTCGGGCAGCGGCAGGTCGGCTCCCCCGCGCTCGTCCTCCAGGGCGATCCGGCGCAGGCCGATCGCCCGCAGCAGTGCCAGGCGCTCGTCGTCCGGCTCACCGGAGCCCGACCCGGCAGCGGCGTCGACGGCCCGCTGCACGCCGTCGTAGTCGAGCCGGTCGGTGCTGCGCACCAGGGCCCGGGCGACGTCCGCCGAGGTGACCTCGCCGTCGGCGTCCAGTCGCAGGTCCCACACGAAGGCCGGGCGCACCTGCCCCGCCAGCAGACTGCCGGCGTGCTCGCTGATCACCCTGGGGTGCAACGGAGTACGCCGGTCCGGGGCGTACACCGTCTGCCCGCGGCGACGCGCCTCGACGTCGACCGGCCCCCCGGCCGGGACGAATGCCGGCACGTCGGCGATGGCGTAGCGGATGCGGTAGCCGCGGCCGTCGCGCTCTAGATGCATGGCCTGGTCGAGGTCGGTCGACCCCACCGGGTCGATCGTGAAGAAGGGGACATCGGTGCGGTCCGTGGGCAGCGACGGTGCGGCAGCCGACGCCGCTGCCGCTGCCTCGACCTCCGGCGC
>JACMOY010000221.1 GCA_014377795.1 Actinomycetota bacterium
CACGATGGCTTCCGCGACGGTGTCGCGGAACGCCGGGTCGGCCAGTCGCCGGGCGTCACCAGGATGGGTCAGGTGGCCCACCTCGACCCGGACGGCGGGCATCTGGGTGCGGCGCAGCAGGTCCCACGAGCGGGGGTGGGCCCGGCAGTCCAGCAGGTCGGTGCGGGCGACGATCTCGCTCTGCACCAGCGTCGCCAGCCGCTCGCCGGTGGCCGACCAGGCTGAGGGGCCGGCGCCCACGTGACCGTAGAAGAAGCTGGCCACGCCGTTCGCCTGCGGCGCGTCGGGCAGCGCCTCGCAGTGCAGCGACAGCAGCAGGTCGGCGTCCAGGGTGTTGGCCAGGTCCGCGCGCGCCCCCTGGTCGGGGTCGCAGGTCAGGCCGCGGGTGAGCACGACCCGGACGCCGGCCACGACCAGGCGGCCCTCGATGCGGCGCGCGAGGTCCAGGGTCAGGTCGGCCTCGACGAGGTCGCCGACACGCGCACCGGGGTCGGTGGCCGAGTGCCCCGGGTCGAGCACGACCAGGCGACCGGCCAGGCTCGGGCCGGCGACACGCAGCCGGTCGGTCTCGCGCAGCGCCTGCGGTGCGCCACCGCTGACCGAGCGGGACAACCGCGACAGGGCGCGGAGCGTGCGGGGTCCGGCGACGCCGTCCCCGCGCAGCCCGACGCCGCGCTGCAGCCCTCGCAGGGCGGCGTCGGTGAGTGCACCGAAGACGGCGTCCGCGCGCCCGCAGGAGAAACCGAGGCCCAGCAGCCGCTGCTGCAGCGCCTGGACGTCGTCGCCGGTCATCAGATGGCCGGGGGTGTGCACCAGCAGCCGGTCGCCGAGCTGCCAGCGCGCGCCGTCCAGGGCCCGCAGGGTCTGCGGACCCGCGATCCCGTCGACCATCAGCCCACGACGCTGCTGGAACGCGCGGACAGCCTGCTCGACCTCGGCGGTGTAGGTGTCTGTCTCCCCAGGTAGATCACCCATAGTGACAAGACACGCACAGATTGCTCGCACCTCGGGGCCGGAGTCACCGCGACGACGGGTCGGACCTGTCTGCACGGGACCTCCGGTCGGCGGTGGGGTGGGGGCTCAGCCCAGGTAGTCGGCGAGCTCCTTGACCAGGACCTGCTTGGGCTTGGCGCCGGTGATCGACTTGACCAGCTCGCCGCCGACGTACACGTTCATCGTCGGGATGCTGGTGATGCCGTACCGCGCGGTGATGCCGGGGTTGGCGTCGGTGTCGAGCTTGACCACCTGCAGCTTCTCGCCGTGCTCGGCCGCGATCTCGTCCAAGATCGGCGCCATCGCGCGGCACGGGCCGCACCAGGTGGCCCAGAAGTCGACCAGGACGGGCTTGTCGCTCGCGAGGACGTCGGTGTCGAAGGTGGCGTCGGTGGTGTTCAGCAGGGTGCCCACGATGGGGTCCTCTCGTCGGGGTTCAGGGTGTCAGGTCAGCGGAGCCGGGTGGAGGGCAGGTCAGATGACGCGGCTGCCCATCTCGGCTGCCTCCAGCGCGGCCTCGACCGGCGGTTCGTCGGCCAGCGCCTCGAGGTAGCGCTCGGCGTCCAGGGCCGCGACGCACCCTGAGCCGGCGGCGGTGACGGCCTGCATGTACTCGTGGTCGACGACGTCGCCGCAGGCGAACACACCCGGCAGGTTGGTGCGCGAGCTGCGGCCCTGCACGGCGATGAACCCGACGCCGGTCAGGTCGACCTGACCGACGAGCAGATCGACCCGCGGGTCGTGGCCGATGGCGACGAACAGGCCGGTGACGTCCAGCCGCTCCTGGGCGCCGGTGACCGTGTCCTGCACCAGCACGCCGCTGACCTTGTCCTCACCCAGGACGTCGACGACCGCGCTGTTCCAGCGGACGGTGATCTTGGGGTTGGCGAACGCGCGGTCCTGCATGACCTTGGAGGCCCGCAGCGAGTCGCGGCGGTGCACCAGGGTCACCGAGTCGGCGAACTTGGTGAGGAACGTGGCCTCCTCGAGGGCGGAGTCGCCGCCGCCCACGACCACGACGTCCTGGCCGCGGAAGAAGAAGCCGTCGCACGTGGCGCACCACGACACGCCGTGGCCCGAGAGCCGCTTCTCGTTCGGCAGGCCGATCTCGCGGTACGCCGACCCCGTGGCCAGGATCACCGAGCGGGCGGTGTGGGTGCTGCCCCGGCCGGTGGTCACCGTCTTGAGGTCACCGGTCAGCTCGACGGCGGTGACGTCGTCGGTGACGAGCTCGGCACCGAAGCGCTCGGCCTGGGCCCGCATCGACTCCATCAGGTCCGGGCCCATGACGCCGTCCTTGAACCCGGGGTAGTTCTCGACCTCGGTCGTGTTCATCAGGGCGCCACCGAAGGTGATCGAGCCCTCGAAGACCAGCGGGCGCAGGTTGGCGCGCGCTGCGTAGACGGCCGCGGTGTAGCCGGCCGGGCCGGAGCCGATGATGATCACGTCACGGACGTCGTCGCTCACGTCTGACCCTTTTCTGCGGTGCGGTTGGGTGCGTTGCTCTCTGCCTGGGTCAAGCGATCCTAGGCCCGCGCTGTTCCCCTGCGGGGTGGCGCGGGCTCACGGCAGGCGGGTGAAGTAGCGGGTGCCGTCGGCTCCCGGTCGGCAGCTCGGCGAGACGACCCAGACCTCACGGCCACCGCCGGCGGCGGGCAGGACGAAGATCGCGGCGGGTGAGCCGTCGAAGGTCGCGAGGTCGACGGCCAGCGGCGCGCCGGTGGCCCCCAGCGCGTTGACGCAGTCGCGCAGGCCGGCCGGGGTGGCGAGCCGGCCGCGCGGTGCGGTGGGACCGGCGCCCGCGACCCGGCGGTCAGCCAGCAGCGCCTGGACCTGGGTGGTGAGCCGAGCCCGTGTGTACGCCGTGCCGGTGGCGACGGCGGCCGGCGGGGACAGCGGGACGGCCACCTCGCAGGATCAGCCCGCCCAGGCCGCCCGCGAGCACCACGGCGGCGGGCGCGGCCAGGAGGGCGGGGGGGCGCTCGCGCGAGCGCGCCGCGCGCCGCGCTGGCGCCGGCGACATCGGCACGACCGTGGCCGGCCC
>JACMOY010000004.1 GCA_014377795.1 Actinomycetota bacterium
CCGTCTCGGGGTGCTGCTGCAAGAACGTGGTCGCGACGATCAGGTGGGTCGTGACGAACTGCCCCCTGGGCCACAGGTCCTTCTCGTCGACCAGCACCTTGGCCCCGGCGTCGATCACCAGTCGCGACGCCCACGGCTCGGGCACCCACGCCCCGTCCAGGCGCCCCTGCTGGAACAGCTGGAACGTCTGGGCGTTCTCGGTCGGGGTGATCGCCACGTCACCGCCCCCGTTCGGGGTGGTCTTCAGGCCCTGGCCGGCCAGCCAGGCCCGCAGCGCGACGTCCTGCGTGCCACCAAGCTGAGGGGTCGCCAGGTTCTTACCCTTCAGCTGGGCCGCGGAGGTGATCTCGGGCTTGACGACCAGCTGCGCGCCGCCGGACGTCGCCCCCGCGATGATCCTCAGCGCCTGGCCGTCACTCTTGACGAACCCGTTGATCGCCGGGTTCGGGCCCAGGTAGGCCGCGTCGATAGCGCCCGCGTTCAGCGCCTCGATCGCCGCCGGGCCGGCGTTGAAAACCTGGGTCGTCAGCTTGGTGGCCCCCAGCTCCTTGGCGAAGAAGCCCTTCGACACCCCCACCAGTGCGGCGGCGTGGGTGACGTTGGCGAAGTAGCCCAGCCGCAGCTCCTTGGCCGGGCCAGCCGGCGCCGACGCAGCGGTCGAGCCCGAGCCGCACGCGGCGGCGAGTGTCGCGACAGCAGCCGCCGCCGCCAGCAGGACGGTGCGCCGACGCGCGGGAGGTCCGACGGAGGGAAGGGACGGGTGGTTGCTGGTCATGACGGTCTCGCTCTCAGGTGGGTCAGATGGAGTACAGCGACGCGCGGTCACGGGGACATCGCGCGACGAGCGGGTCCCCGACCATCCCCGCAGCCAACGTGGCGCCGTCGTGGGCGTCGATCACCAGGAACGCACCGGTGCGCCGATGGTCGACGTACTCCTCGACCGCGAGCGGCGACGCCAGTCGCAGCTGGACCCGGCCGATGTCGTTGAGCTGCAACCGCTCTGCGGGCTGCAGGTCGAGGCTGTCGAGGTCGAGTCGGCCCACGACGTCCTTGACGACCGCCTGCACCGTGCGGGTCGTGTGCTTGACCAGCACCCGCGCCCCGGGCACCAGGTCGCGGTCGTACAGCCAGCAGATGGTGCCCTGCAGGTCGTTCGTCGGGATCGGGGCGTCCTGCGCGGCGGCGATCAGGTCACCGCGTGAGATGTCGACGTCGTCGGCCAGCCGCAGCGAGACCGACCGTGGCGCGAACGCCTCGTCGAGCTCGCCGTCCGCGGTGTCGATGCCCGCGACCGTGGTGTGCACGCCCGATGGCAGGACGACGACGCGGTCGCCCACGCGGACGACGCCGGCGGCGATCTGCCCGGCGTACCCGCGGTAGTCGGTGTGCCTGGGGTCGCGCGCCGCCGCCTGCGGTCGCAGGGCCAGCTGCACCGGCATCCGGAACAGCTCGGCCCGAGGGTCGTCGGCCGACGGCAGCTGCTCGAGCAGCTCGAGGACGCTGGGCCCGTCGTACCAGGGGGTGCGGGTCGAGCGGTCGACCACGTTGTCGCCGGCGAGGGCGCTGACGGGCACCGTGCGGACGTCGGGCAGGCCTAAGCCCGCTGCGAGGTCGTCGATCTCCTTGACCACGCCGGCGCAGACGGCCTCGTCGAAGTCGACCAGGTCGATCTTGTTGACCGCCACCAGCACGTGCGGCACACGCAGCAGCGCCGCGACGGCCAGGTGGCGACGCGTCTGCTCTAGCACGCCCTTGCGGACGTCGACCAGAACCAGCACCGCGTCGGCGGTGCTCGCCCCGGTCACGGTGTTGCGGGTGTACTGCACGTGGCCGGGGCAGTCAGCGAGGATGAAAGACCGTGCAGCAGTAGCGAAGTAGCGGTAGGCAACGTCGATCGTGATGCCCTGCTCGCGCTCGGCGCGCAGACCGTCGGTGAGCAGCGCGAGGTCGGCCGTGGCCAGCCCGCGGTCGCGGCTGACCCGCTCGACGGCGTCCATCTGGTCGGCGAGAACCGACTTGGTGTCGTGCAGCAGTCGTCCGACCAGCGTGGACTTGCCGTCGTCGACCGAACCGGCGGTCGCGAGGCGCAGCAGGGTGGCCATCAGAAGTACCCCTCCTTCTTGCGGTCTTCCATGGCTGCCTCGGTCATCCGGTCGTCGGCGCGGGTGGCGCCCCGCTCGGTGATCCGCGCCGCCGCGACCTCGACGACGACGTCCTCGACAGTCGAGGCGTTGCTCGCGACGGCGCCGGTGCACGACATGTCGCCGACGGTCCGGTAGCGCACCTGCACCGTCTTCACCGCCTCGCTCTCGCGCGGCTGCGAGACCGGTGAGACGGCGAGCAGCATCCCGTCCCGCTCGAACACCTCACGGTCGTGCGCGTAGTACAGCGAGGGCAGGTCGATGCGCTCGCGGGCGATGTAGCGCCACACGTCCAGCTCGGTCCAGTTGCTGAGCGGGAAGACCCGCACGTGCTCACCGGGGCGGTGCCGGCCGTTGTAGAGGTTCCACAGCTCGGGCCGCTGGTTGCGCGGGTCCCACTGGCCGAACTCGTCGCGCAGGCTGAAGATGCGCTCCTTGGCGCGCGCCTTCTCCTCGTCGCGGCGGCCACCGCCGAACACGGCGTCGAACCGGGGCTCGGCGATCGCGTCCAGCAGCGGCTGGGTCTGTAGCGGGTTACGTGTGCCGTCGGCGCGCTCGCGCAGCCGACCGTCGTCCAGGTAGTCCTGCACCGAGGCGACGTGCAGCCGCGCCCCGAGCCGCTCGACGACGACGTCGCGGTAGGCGAGCACCTCGGGGAAGTTGTGCCCGGTGTCGACGTGCAGCAGCGCGAACGGCACCGGACCGGGCCAGAAGGCCTTGGCCGCCAGGTGCAGCATCACGACCGAGTCCTTGCCGCCGCTGAACATCAGCACGGGCCGCTCGAACTCGGCGACGACCTCGCGGATGATGTGGATGCCCTCGCTCTCGAGGGCGTCCAGCTGGGCGAGCTGATAGTCGTTCGGCTCGGACGCCGGTGCCGCGCTCATGCGTGGATCCCGCACTCGGTCTTGTCCTGGCCCGACCAGCGACCTGCGCGCGGGTCCTCACCCGCAGCGACCCGCCGGGTGCACGGCTCGCAGCCGATGCTCGGATAGCCCTGGGCCACCAATGGGTTGCGAGGTAGGTCGTGCTCGACCTGATAGGCCTCGACATCCGCCGCGGTCCAGGTCGCGAGCGGGTTGACCTTCACCATGTCGTGCTTGTCGTCCCAGCCGATCACCGGCGTGCCCGCGCGGGTCGGTGCCTCGTCGCGTCGGACGCCGGTCACCCAGCCGGCGTAGGGCTCGAGGGCGCGCGCGAGGGGCTCGACCTTGCGCAGGAAGCAGCACAGGTTGGGTTCGCGATCGTGCAGCCGGGCGCCGTACTCGGCGTCCTGCTCGGCGACGGTCTGTCGCGGCAGCGCGTCGACCACCGTGACGGGCAGGCTGCGCGCCACGGCCGCGCGAGTCGAGAGCGTCTGCGTGAAGTGGTAGCCGGTCTCGAGGAACAGGACGTCGACGCCGGGCAGCACCTGGCCGACCAGGTGA
>JACMOY010000026.1 GCA_014377795.1 Actinomycetota bacterium
CCCCCCGTGGCCGGCGAGGGCGCCCGGTGCCGGCGCCCCCCCGGGGCCGACCTCCGACCAGCGGCCCCCGCCGCCCCCCCCGACGCCGACCGGCAGCGTGGCGGGGTCGCCCCCCGCCGCCGGGGCCGGGGCGAGCAGCCCGGTCAGTGCCAGCAGCAGGACCAGCAGGGGGCGCGGCACCGGCACAGGCTACGGGGGCGGTCGGTCACACTGGGGGCGTGGCACGGGCGCAGGCGGTGAGGGACGTGGCGCTCACCCGGCCCGGACGCCGGGCGGTGCGGCCCGCCGTCCAGGTGCTGCTCGTCGTGCTCGTGCTGGCCCTGGCCGAGCTGCCGGTGGCCTGGCACTACCTGGTGACCTGGCCCGGCGACCAGTGGCAGGTCGACGTCGAGGTCTACCGCGAGGCCGGCCGGTCGGTGGTCTACGGCCGGCCGATCTACGACCAGATGACCGAGTCGCCGCAGCTGCTGCCGTTCACCTACCCGCCGTTCGCTGCCCTGCTCGCCCTGCCGCTGGCCGCGATCCCGTTCGCCGCCGTCGGGTGGGTCTGGACCGTGCTGCAGGTGGCCGCGACGTACGCGACGGTGCTGATCGCCTTCCGTCGGCTGCTCGCCCGGGCGGGGCCGCTGCGGTGGCTGGCTGGGGCGGTGGTGTGCGCACCGATGCTGTGGCTGCACCCGGTGGCCGACGGCGTCCGGTTCGGGCAGGTCAACGCGTTCATCGTGCTGGCG
This sequence comes from Actinomycetota bacterium, assembly GCA_014377795.1. Taxonomy (GTDB): domain Bacteria; phylum Actinomycetota; class Actinomycetes; order Actinomycetales; family Angustibacteraceae; genus JACMOY01. The sequence goes on from JACMOY010000026.1 coordinate 732, forward strand.
TGCGTCGCCGACCTGGCGCTGGCCCGCACCCGCTGGGCCCGCGGCACGCTCATCGCACTGGCGACCGCCGTCAAGCTCACGCCCGGGGTGTTCGTGCTGCACCTGGCGTGGTCGCGGCAGTGGCGCACGGCCGCCACCGTCGTCGCGGCTGCGGTCGCGGTGACGCTCGGGTCGTTCCTGGTGCTGCCCGAGGCCTCGCTGGCGTTCTGGGGCGGCGCCCTCACCGACCCCACCCGCCTCGGGCCGAACATGGGCACGTCCAACCAGTCGATCCGCGGGTTCCTGCTGCGCCTGGGCCCGGGCGGCACCGGCGGCACCGTGCTGTGGCTGGTGCTGGCGCTGGTCGTCGGGGCCTTCGGGCTGCAGGTCGCGCGCCGCGCGCACCTGGCCGGCGACCGCGTGGGTGAAGTCGCTGCGATGGGCCTGGTGGCGCTGCTGTGCTCGCCGGTCTCGTGGATCCACCACTTCGCGTGGATGGTCGTCGTGATCGCCGCGCTGGTCGGGGACGGCCGGTCCCGCCGTCGCCTCGTGGGCGCGGGGGTCGTCACCGCGTGGTTCCTGTGCCGCCTGCCGTGGTGGGGGATCACCTGGCTGGCCGACGACTACCCCGTCCGCGTGTTCGGCCGGGCGATCCAGAACGCCGACACGGTGGGGGCGCTGCTCGCGCTCGTGCTGCTCGCGCGCCTGTACCCCCGTCGCCGGGGCTCCGACGTGACCACGTCAACCATCCCTGCGTCGCCGTGACCTCGCGGCGCCGGGCTCAGACCGGGAGGTCGACGCCCAGCGCCTGCAGCCCGCTGAGCGCGGCGAGCAGCAGGCAGACCCCGCCGCCGACCCGCTGGATCGTCGAGAGCCGCATCCGCTTCAGCAGCGTCCGCCCGAGCACGGCGCCGAGCGCCGACACCAGCAGCAGCCCCACCCAGGCGCCGACGAAGACCGACACGGGGTCCTTGGTGCGCACCACCATGCCCGCGGTGAGCAGCTGCGACAGGTCGCCCCATTCGGCCAGGAACAGGATGCCGAAGCTGGCGGCGACGGCGTGCAGCCCGGTGGCGGGCTTGACCTTCTGCTCGAACTCGGCCTCGGTCTCGGCCTCGGCGGCGTCCGCCTTGCCCGCCCCGCGCAGCAGCACCACGCCGCCGACCAGGAACAGCAGTGCGGCCACGGCCACCACCGGGCGGTGCGGCAGCCGCGCGATCAGCCCGCCGGCGGTCACCGCCACGAGCGTCTGCACCAGGAAGGCCAGGCCGACGCCGATCCACACCAGCAGCGGCCGGTAGCGGGTCGCGAGCACCAGGGTCGCGATGAAGGTCTTGTCGGGAAGCTCGACGGGGACGATCAGCAGCAGAGCGGTCAGCGCGACAGCGAGATCCATGACGTCCTAGCGCTGGGGGTCGGGCGAGCCCACCATGCTGCCAGCCGCGGCGACCGCCCGCGCCAGCACCACCTTCACCGGCAGGCCGAGCTCGTCGGCGACACGTGCGACGTCGTCGTGCTCCGGCTGGGCGTTGACGACCTGGCCACCGTCGTGGGCCAGCTTGACGCGCACCGGGTGGCCCCCGACGTCCACGACCTGCTCGGTGCGGGGCAGGGCAGTCTTGGTGACCACCCGCTCGCGCAGCCCGATGGCGCTGCTCTCGGCGAAGACCACCGCCCGCAGCCGGGTGAGCACCTGCGGGTCGTCCGGCGACAGGACGTGCAGCGTGTGCGCCGGGCGGCCCTTCTTCATCAGGATCGGGGTGAGCCAGGCATCGGCTGCCCCCGCGGCCATCAACCGGGTCAGCACGTGCGGCCACAGGCGCGGGTCGAGGTCGTCGACGTTGGTCTCCAGCACGACAGCCGTCCCCGGCTCGCCCACAGCCGTCCCCAGCACCAGCCGCAGCGCCCCCAGCCGGTCGGGCAGGACCCGGCTGCCGCCGCCCAGCCCCACGGCGTCCACCGTCATCAGGGGCATCGGGCCGTACGTCGACGCGATGCCCACCAGCAGCGCGGCCCCGGTGGGCGTGCACAGCTCGACGTCGACCGGCCCGCCGTACGCCGGGGCGCCGACCCCCGCGAGCAGGGCG
>JACMOY010000222.1 GCA_014377795.1 Actinomycetota bacterium
GCATCGCCGCGGTGCACGTGGCGTCCTGGCAGCATGCCTACCGCGGGCTGATGCCGGCCGGGCTGCTCGACTCGCTGTCGGTGCCGGTGCGCACGCAGCGGGGGGCGCAGAACCTCGAGGGCACCACAGCCGGTGCGGCGACGGTGGTGGCCGAGCTGGACGGCGCGGTGATCGGGTTCGCGAGCTTCGGCGCCTCCCGGGACGAGGACGCCGACGGCGCCGGTGAGCTGTGGGCGCTCTACCTGCACCACCGGTACTGGGGCGCGGGGCACGGGCACGTCCTGCACGCCCACGCCGTGCGGGCCCTGGCCGCCACCGGTGTGGTGGAGGCGACCCTGTGGGTGCTCACCTCGAACCAGCGCGCCCGCCGGTTCTACGAGCGCCACGGCTGGGCCGCGGACGGCGCGACCAAGGTCGCGCTGGTGAGCGGTGCCGAGCTGGCCGAGTCCCGCTACCGGCTGACCGGGCTGGGCGGCGTCGCGGGCGTTACGGTTCTGTCCTGATGATCACGCTGCTCTCGCCCGCCAAGTCCCTCGACACCGCGTCCCGGCTGCCGACCCGCAAGGCCTCGCAGCCGCGCCTGCTCGACCGCTCGGTCGAGCTGATCGAGGTGATGCGCCGCAAGTCACCCGATGAGGTGGCCGAGCTGATGGACATCTCGGCCGACCTCGCCGAGCTGAACGTCGAGCGATACCGGGACTTCGCCGTCCCGTTCACCAAGCGCAACGCCCGGCCCGCCGTCCTGCTGTTCAACGGCGACGTCTACCAGGGCATGGACGTGCGCAACCGGTTCGACGAGCGCGACTTCACCGAGGCGCAGAAGACCGTGCGCATCCTGTCCGGGCTGTACGGCCTGCTGCGCCCGCTGGACCTGATCCAGCCGTACCGGCTCGAGATGGGCACCCGGGTAGCCACCGACCGCGGCGCCTCGCTGTACGACTACTGGGGCGCGACCATCACCGAGCAGGTCAACGCCGACCTCGCCGCGTCGCCCGGCCCGGACGTCGTCGTCAACCTCGCCTCGGACGAGTACTTCCGGTCGGTGCGCCCCGACGAGGTCGCCGGTCGGGTGGTCGCGCCGAGGTTCCTGGACGCCGACCCGGCCGGCCGCTACCGCGTCGTCTCGTTCTTCGCCAAGCGGGCCCGTGGCGATCTGGCGGCCTGGCTGGTGCTCAACCGGGTGCGCAGCGTCCGCGCGATGCACGGGTTCGACGGCGGCGGGTACCGGTACGACCCGAAGCAGTCGACGCCGGACGCGCCGGCCTTCGTCCGCGGTGCCCCTGCCGCCTGACGTCGGTCACCGGCTCACCCGTCGAACAGACCTCGGAGGTCGTCGGCGCTGAGCTGGGTGCCCAGCATCGCGCCCTCGTCGACGACCCGGGCGAACAGGTCGCGCTTGCGCTGCTGCAGCGCGACGACCTTCTCCTCGATGGTGTCCTTGGCGACCAGGCGGTAGACCATGACCGTCTTGTCCTGCCCGATCCGGTGGGTGCGGTCGACCGCCTGCGCCTCGGCCGCCGGGTTCCACCAGGGGTCCAGGACGAAGACGTAGTCGGCCTCGGTGAGGGTCAGACCCACGCCGCCGGCCTTGAGGCTGATCACGAAGACCGGGGCGTCGCCGTCCTTGAACTCGGCGATCCGCCGGGGCCGGTCGCGGGTGCGACCGTCGAGGTAGCAGTGCGCGATGCCGTCGGCGTCCAGCCGGGCCCGCACCAGCGCGAGGAACCCGGTGAACTGGCTGAAGACCAGCACCCGGTGGCCCTCGGCGACGACCTCGGTCAGCTGCTCCATCAGCGCGTCGATCTTGCTGGACGAGATCACGCCCCGGTGCGCCACGTCGACGAGCGAGGCGTCCAGGCTCAGCTGGCGCAGCATCGTCAGCGCGCTCAGGATCGCGATCCGGTTGCGGTCCAGGTCGTCGATCAGTCCGAGCACCCGCTGGCGCTCACGCTGCAGGTGCTTGTCGTACACCCGGCGGTGTCCCGGGTTGAGCGTGACCTCCAGCGTCTGCTCGATCTTGGGCGGGAGGTCCTGGGCGACCTGCTCCTTGGTGCGCCGCAGCACCCAGGGCCGGATCCGCCGCCGCAGCGTGGCCAACCGGTCGGGGGAGCGGCCGCTCTCGATGGGCTTGCGGTAGTCCACCGCGAACGCCGACGGGCTCGGGAACAGGCCCGGGGCGGTGATCGACAGCAGCGACCACAGGTCCATCAGCGAGTTCTCGAGCGGGGTGCCGGTGATCGCGAGCTTGACGGGCGCCGGCACCCGCCGGGCGGCCTGGTAGGTCTTCGCCTGGTGGTTCTTGACGAACTGCGCCTCGTCGAGCACCAGGCCGCTCCACTCCTGGTCGCGGTAGGCGACCTCGTCGATCCGCAGCAGGGCGTACGACGTGACCACCAGGTCGGCGTCGCCGATGACGTCGGCCAGCGACCGGCCGCTGCGCCGACTGGTCTCGGTGACGGTCACCACCCGCAGCTGCGGGCAGAACCGGGCGGCCTCGCCAGCCCAGGTGCCGACCACGCTGGTCGGCGCGACGATCAGCAGCGGGCGCCCGGCCAGGTCGCCGCGCTCGTGCGCCCGGGCCGCCATCGCCAGGGTCTGCAGGGTCTTGCCGAGCCCCATGTCGTCAGCCAGGATCCCGCCGAGCCGGTGGTCCCACAGCAGGCACAGCCACTGGTACCCCTCGAGCTGGTAGGGCCGCAGCCGCGCCAGCACGCCGGGCGGTGCCGGTGGCGGCGGCAGCGCCGACTGGTCGAGCAGGGCGCCGACGGTGCGGGTCCAGCGCTCGCTCTGGTGCTCGACGATGCCGATCGCCACCAGCTCGTCCCACAGCCCGGCCTGCCAGGCGGTCACCCGCAGCGTGCTGCTCTGCCGGTCCTGCAGGGCGCGAGCCTCCTCGATCAACCGCTGCAGGGTCGCCAGCTCGGGGTGGTCCAGCGCGAACCAGGTACCGCTGTCGAGCAGCAGGTGCTCATCGCCACGGGCCAGGGCGGTCAGCAGCGTCACCAGCGGCACCGCCTGGCCGTCGACCGACACCCGGACGTCGAGGTCGAACCAGTCCGGGTGCTCGCCGTCGTCCGCGTCCTGCGCCGACAACCTGATCTGCGGCAGCCCGCTGGCCTGCGTGTACGCGGCGGGGGTGCCCTCGACCTCGACGAGCACACCGCGCTCGGTCAGCGCGGGTAGCACGCGCAGGACGAAGGCAGCCGTGCGCAGGCCGCTGATCCGGGCCTCGGGCTCCAGGGTCGGGCCCGACCGCAGCCCGGGCACGGCGTCCAGGACGTCGAGGTCGCGCAGCAACGCCTGCTCAGCCATCCGGTCGCGGGTCACGGTGGGCACGGCTGGGTCGGACAGAGCGGTGTCGGGTGCGCCGTCGTCCAGCGGCACCCGCACCGGGTCGGGCTCCGCTGCGTAGACCAGGTCCCAGCGCAGCCACGTCTCGTGCCCCGGCTCGAACACCACCCGCAGCCCCAGCCGCGGTGGGCGGATCTCGGGCAGCTCGACCGACCCGTCGCCGGAGTGCACGGCCACCCGCTGGCGCAGCGCCGGGTAGTAGGTGGACACGAACCGGGGGACGTCGGCGGGCGGGATGCGCAGCGGCGGCGCGTGCACCAGCCGCGCCACGGCAGGATCCAGCGGCGGGTCGAACCGGGCCAGCAGCAGCCGGTCGTCGTCGTCCACGACCAGGGCGTGCGGCGGGTCGCCGACCAGGTCGACCGCCTCGACCGGCCGGTCGTCCTCACCGGGCACCCTGACGAGCAGACCCAGGCGCGCGCCCCGGTCGGCCTCGGTGTCCGCATCCCCGTCAGTGAGCCGCACGTCGACGACGACGGACGCCGGTTCGTCGGCCAGCTGCACCCGGCGCCCGCCCGGGGTCAGCAGCGTGACTCCCGCGGCGACGGCCGCCTCCATCAGCCGCAGTCCGCCAGTGCCCAGCTCGTCCAGGTGCACCCGCGCCGGGGCGGACGGCGGGGCCCACGGCGGCTGCCCTGCCCGGAACCGGGCCAGCAGGTCGAGCAGGGCGTCGCGGTGGGCAGCGTGCACCGCGACCCCGCGGTGGGTGAGCTCGAGGTCACGCCACGACACCCCGGTCTTGATCCACCCCTTGCGGCCGGGGGTCACCGGCACCATCCGCAGCCGTCGCCGGGCGGCGTCGTACCGACCGGCCGACTGCTCGACGACCTCGACCTGCAGGCCGAGCGGCGCGGTCGACGGCTCGGCGTCGGCCGGGCCCACGGCCTCGCTCAGCCAGGACTCCCACAGGGGCAGGGCGCCCACGTCAGCCCCGACCTGCCCGCGAGCGGTGAGGATGGCGGCCGCGACGTGCTTGCAGTCGACCTGCACCGGGCAGCTGCAGCGGGCGTCGAAGAGCGCGGCGCCGTCGTCCGAGCTCGTGACGAGCACCTGGTACGGGTGGCGACCGCTGCCGCGCACCGTCGCCAGCAGCAGATGTCCGTGGTCGCCGGTGCTCAGCGCGACCACGGCACCGTCGCGGGCGTACGCCGCCCCCCGCTCGAACGTGCCAGCACCCAGCCGCAGACGCAGCGTCGCGTCGCCGAGCTGCGTGATCCAGGTGGGATCGGGGCCGCGCAGGGCCACCGACCCCGGGGGCGCCCAGCGCTGCATGCGGTCCTCCCGTCGGTGCGGACGGCTGCTCAGCCGCTGGGACGACGGTACGGCGCGCCACCGACAGCGACCACCCGCCGTCCACAGCCCCGCATGCACCGGTCGCCCCTCTCGTGCTGGTGGCTGACACGTGGCGTCCACCTGGGGGACGCGTAGGAGTCACGTCGCGCAGATGCGCTGCACGACCATCGAGGGCAGCGTCAGCGACGCGGCTGACCGCCTCGGGCCCCGCATTGGGGTCAAGCAGGTATAGCCCGCGGCGCCGGTCGTGGCGCAGGATGGCTGCAGCAGCCACCGGCCTCACCGACGAGGAGCCCGCATGACCCAGACCCTGACGCCACCCACCACGACGTCGCGCCCGCGGGCCGAGGTCGAGGCGTGGCTGGCTGCCTTCGAGCAGGCCCTGACCGCCGAGGACGTCGGTGCCGCGGTCGGGCTGTTCGCGACCGACAGCTACTGGCGCGACCTGGTCAGCTTCACGTGGAACATGGTCACCGTCGAGGGCCCGGACGGCGTCCGCGACCTGCTCGACAGCACGCTCGCGAGGGTGGCGCCGCAAGGGTTCGTCGTCGCAGACGACCTCGGTGAGCCGAGCGAGGCCGGGGGCGTCGTCGAGACGTGGATCCGGTTCGAGACCGGTGTCGGTCGCGGGCTGGGTCACCTGCGGCTCAAGGACGGCCGGTGCTGGACGCTGCTGACCACCCTGGCCGAGCTGAAGGGCCACGAGGAGCCCGTGAGCGGGCGCCGGCCCCGCGGCGCCGAGCACGGCGCCGACCCGGCACGGCGCACCTGGACCGAGAAGCGCGAGCAGGAGGCGGCCGAGCTGGGTCGCTCCACCCAGCCCTACGTGCTCGTCGTCGGTGGCGGGCAGGGCGGTATCGCGCTGTCCGCGCGGCTGCGCCAGCTCGACGTCCCGACGATCGTCATCGACCAGCACCCGCGCGCGGGCGACGCCTGGCGGGCGCGCTACAAGTCCCTGTGCCTGCACGACCCGGTCTGGTACGACCACCTGCCCTACCTGGACTTCCCCAAGACCTGGCCGGTGTTCGCCCCCAAGGACAAGATAGCCGACTGGCTCGAGATGTACACCAAGGTCATGGAGCTGAACTACTGGGGCTCGACGCAGTGCCTGAGCGCGACGTACGACGCGGCTGCGGCCGAGTGGGTCGTCGAGGTCGACCGCGACGGCGAGCGGATCACCCTGCGCCCCCAGCAGCTGGTGCTGGCGACCGGCATGTCGGGCAAGGCCAGCGTCCCCGCGTTCGAGGGGATGGACGTCTTCGAAGGCGACCAGCACCACTCCTCGCAGCACCCCGGTCCGGACGCCTACCGCGGCAAGCGCGCCGTGGTGATCGGCGCGAACAACTCGGCGCACGACATCTGCGCGGCGCTGTGGGAGGCCGGGGCCGACGTCACGATGGTGCAGCGCTCGTCGACCCACATCGTGCGGTCCGACTCACTGATGACGTTCGCGCTCGGCGGCCTGTACTCCGAGCAGGCGGTGGCCGCGGGCATGACGACGCAGAAGGCCGACCTGACGTTCGCCTCGCTGCCGTACCGGATCATGCACGAGTTCCAGATCCCGGTGTACGACGCGATCCGCAAGCATGACGCCGACTTCTACTCCCGGCTCGAGGCGGCCGGGTTCATGCTCGACTACGGCGACGACGACAGCGGGCTGTTCATGAAGTACCTGCGCCGCGGTTCGGGCTACTACATCGACGTCGGCGCGAGCGAGCTCGTCGCGAACGGCGACATCCACCTCGAGAGCGGGGTCGACGTCGAGCGGCTCACGAAGGACGCGGTGGTGCTGACCAACGGCACGACGCTGCCGGCCGACCTGGTCGTGTACGCCACCGGGTACGGCTCGATGAACGGGTGGGCCGCCGACCTGATCTCACCGGAGGTCGCCGACACGGTGGGCAAGGTGTGGGGCCTGGGGTCGGGCACCACGAAGGACCCTGGCCCGTGGGAGGGCGAGGAGCGCAACATGTGGAAGCCCACCCAGCAGCAGGCGCTGTGGTTCCACGGCGGCAACCTGCACCAGTCGCGGCACTACTCGCTCTACCTCGCGCTGCAGCTCAAGGCCCGCGAGGCCGGCATCGACACCCCGGTCTACGGGCTGCAGGAGGTGCACCACCTGAGCTGAGCGCGGCCCGGCGTTGCATGCCTGCCGGTGAGCCCGGGACACTGGCCGCGTGAGCATCAGCCCCAGCGCCGAGACCACCACCGCGTTCGACCGCCTCGCGTCACTGGTCTACACCGCGCCCGACGTCCCCGCGGTGCTGCAGGCCATCGTCGAGGCCGCCGTCGATCTGATCCCCGGCTGCGACCACGCGACGGTGGCGATGCTCATCAAGGGTGAGTTCACCACCGTGGCGGCGACCGACGACGTCGCCCGCAGGGTGGACGGTTACGAGCGCGAGCTCGGGGACGGACCCTGCGTGGACGCCATCATCGAGGACTCCTTCCAGATCGACAGCGACATCCGGACCCAGTGCCAGTGGCCGCGACTGGCCGAGAAGGTCCTGGCCACCACCCCCGTGCGCGGGATGATCGGCTACCGGCTGCTGATCGAGGGACGCAAGACCGGCGCGCTCAACGTCTTCTCCGACACCCCCGGCGCCCTGGACGCCTCGTCCGCGGACGCCGGCGCTGTGCTCGCGGCCTTCGCGTCGGTCGCGGTCACGGCCGCCACCCAGCACGAGCGGGCCGAGCAGCTGCAGCAGGGACTGGCGAGCAACCGCGAGATCGGCAAGGCGGTGGGGTTGCTGATGGCCGCCCACCGGGTCGACGCCGACCAGGCGTTCGCGCTGCTGCGGACGACGTCCTCGAGGATGAACGTCAAGCTGGTCGACATCGCCGCCCGGGTGGTCGAGCTCGGCGTCGACTGACCGCCGGGGTCAGCTCGACCCGACCAGCGCCCAGACCACCTTGCCGGTCGGCGTGCGCGCCCAGCCGATCGTGTCGCTGACCCGGCCGACGATCATCAGGCCACGCCCGGCCTCGCTGAGCTGGCCGACGTCACGCACCACCGGCGGGGCGGGGCTGTCGTCCGCGACCGCCACCACCCACCCGCAGGGCAGCCGGTGCACCGAGAGCACCAGCCCGCCGCGGGCGTGGCGCAGGCCGTTGGCGACCAGCTCGCTGGTGACCAGCGCCGCTCGCCGGCGCACCTGGTCCGCGCCGCTGTCGATCGCCTGAGACACCAGCCGGCGGGCCAGGCGCGCGCTCTGCGGCTCGGGGCGCAGGGACCACTCGCCACAGGGTGTTCCCGCCGGCGGCTCGGCGGCGGGCACCGCGACGGCGGAGGACACCAGGCGACCCCTTCTGAGCGAGCGGTGCATGCGAGGACTGTTCCAACCGTAGACCGGCGAGGGCGGGGTCGCTGGACGGCGGTGCGGGCTGCCCCGAACGGTGTGCCACGATCGAGGCATGCGAGTCGACCACGTGTCCTACGCCGCCGAGACCGGGGGCCTGCGCCAGAGCGCGGCCCGCCTGTCCGATGCCCTGGGTGTGACCGCGCTCGACGGGGGGGTGCACCCGCGGTTCGGCACCCGCAACATGGTGCTGCCGCTCACGCAGGGGCGCTACGTCGAGGTCGTCGAAGTGCTCGACCACCCGGCCTCGGACAAGGCGCCGTTCGGCCAGGCCGTGCGCGCCCGCTCGGCGGACGGCGGCGGCTGGCTCGGCTGGTGCGTCGCGGTCGACGACATGGCCCCGCACGAGAAGCGGCTCGGCCGCGAGGCCGTCCCGGGCAACCGCCAGCTGCCGGACGGCACCGAGCTGCACTGGCGCCAGCTGGGGATCAAAGGCCTGATGTCCGACCCGCAGCTGCCGTTCCTCACCCGCTGGGAGACCGGCGGCGCCCTGCACCCGTCGGCCGCAGGTCCGTCCTCGGTGACGCTGGTCGGGCTGCAGATCGCCGGCGACCGCGCGCGGGTCACCGACTGGCTGGGCCTGCCCGCCGACTACACCTCGACCGAGGTGGAGTTCACCTTCGTCGCACCGCACGGCACCCCGGGTCTGCTGTCGTGCACGTTCCAGACCCCGGCCGGGCTCGTCGTCGTCTAGCGGTCGACAGGCTCGTCGGGATCGCCGAACGGGCTGACCACGGCCACGCCGTCGTCCCTCCTCGCGCTCGGCCCGGGTCAGGCCACCGCAGTGGCTGCCGCGGGGGCGCGGTCGCGGCGCGGCTCGACGTACCGGCGGATCGCGAGCGCGGCTGCAGCTCCCTCGCCGGCGGCCGACGCCGCCTGCTTGGTGCTGCCGGCGCGGACGTCACCCGCGGCGAAGACCCCCGGGTGGCTGGTCTGCAGCCCGACATCGGTGACGACGAAACCGGCCTCGTCCAGATCGGGCAGGCCCTCGACGTCTCCGGTGTTCGGTGACAGGCCGATGAAGACGAAGACCCCGTCGTAGGCCTCGTCACGCTCCTCACCGGTCGTCGTGTCCTGCAGCCGCACGCTCGCCAGCGTGCCGTCGCCGTTGAACGCGGTGACCGTCGTGCTGGGCAGCACCGTCATGGCCGGGTTCTCGGCGACCTTCTCGCGCACCACGCTGCTGGCCGTCAGGGCCGGGCCGTTGGTCGCGATGGTGACGTCGGGCGAGAAGCGGGTGAGGAACACGCCCTCTTCGCCCGCGCTGTTGCCCCCGCCGACGACCAGCAGCTTCTTGCCCTTGTAGAAGGCGCCGTCGCAGGTGGCGCAGAAGTGGACGCCGGCCCCGATGAAGTCGTCCTCACCGGGCACCCCGAGCCGCCGGTACGTCGAGCCCAGGGTCAGCAGGACGGCGGTCGCGCCGTACTGGCGCCCGTCGCCGGTACGCACGCAGCGGTAGTCGCCGTCGGCGTCCAGGGCGGCGACCGACTGGGCGGTGAGGATCTCGACGCCGAACCGCTCGGCCTGCCGGCGCAGCCGGTCGGCGAAGTCCGAACCGGTGACGCCCTCGGGGAAGCCGGGGAAGTTGTCGAGCCGCTCGGTGACGCCGGCCTGCCCGCCCACCCCGGCGCGCTCGATCACCAGGGTGCTCAGGCCCTCGCGGGCGGTGTACAGCGCGGCCGTCAGCCCGGCGGGGCCCGACCCGACGACGATCACGTCGTAGAACGGGCTCTTCGCCTCGGTGGTCAGGCCGAGCTTGGTGGCCAGCTCGGCGTTGGACGGCTCGACCAGCGTCGAGCCGTCCTCGAACGCGAGCACCGGGATGATGCTCTTGCCGGCATTGACCTGGTTGACGAAGGCCAGCCCCTCGGCGTCGGTGTCGACGTCGACGAACGAGTACTGCACCCGCTGCTCGCCGAGGAACTGCTTGGCCCGCTTGCAGTCCCCGCACCAGCTGGTTCCGTACACGACGAGTGGCATGGCGAGAAGGCTAGTGCGGAGGCGGCTCGGATCAAGGGCTGCGCAGATGACGGGAGTCTGACGTCGGGGGGGGGGGTCACCAGGGCGAGGGGGCGTAGTCCTTGAGGAACAGACCGTGCAGGTCGACGCCGAGCTCGCCGCGCACGATCGGGTCGTAGACGCGCGCCGCACCGTCGACCAGGTCGAGGGGCGCGTGGAACCCCTCGTCGGCCAGCCGCGCCTTGGTCGGGTGCGGCCGCTCGTCGGTGATCCAGCCCGTGTCGACGCTGGTCATCGCGATGCCGTCGATGAGCAGGTCCGCGGCGCTGGTGCGGGTGAGCATGTTCAGCGCCGCCTTGGCCATGTTGGTGTGCGGGTGGCCCGCGCCCTTGTACGCGCGGCCGAACTGGCCCTCCATCGCCGAGACGTTGACCACGTAGCTGCGCCGGGCCGCGGACGCCGCGAGCGCCGACCTCAACCGGCTGACCAGGACGAACGGCGCGGTCACGTTGCACAGCTGCACCTCGAGCAGCTCGAGCTCGTCGACCTCGTGCACGCGGGCGGTCCAGCTGTTCTGGGCGTCCAGGTCGGGGGCCAGGCCCGCAGCGTCGATCGCCGTCCCCGCGGCCACCCGGGCAAGCGACGCCGACCCGCTGGTCAGGGCGAGCGCGGTCAGGTCGGCCGGGGTGAGTCCACCGGTGGGCACGCCTGCGTTGAGGGCGTCGGGGTGGGTGCCCGGCACGTGGCCGAGGGCCAGCACCTGCGGCCGGGGACCGGCCGGCAGGGCAGCGAGCTCGGCCTCGACCAGGGCGGCGTAGCTGCCGGGCGAGCGGCGGACGGTCTGCGCGGCATTGTTGACCAGGACGTCGAGGGGACCCCGGGCCGCGACGGCGTCGGCGAGCGCGATGACCTGGGTGGGGTCGCGCAGGTCGATGCCGACGACGGTCAGCCGGTGCAGCCACTGGTCGGCGTCGGGCATCGCGGCGAACCGGCGCGCGGCGTCGTTGGGGAACCGGGTGGTGATCGTGGTGTCGGCGCCGTCACGCAGCAGCCGCAGGGCGATGTGCATGCCGATCTTGGCGCGGCCGCCGGTGAGCAGCGCGCGCCGCCCGGTCAGGTCGGTGCGGGCCTCGCGGCGGGCGCGGTTCAGGCCGGCGCACACGGGGCACAGCTGGTGGTAGAACGCGTCCACCTCGCGGTAGCGGGTCTTGCAGACGTAGCAGGAGCGGGCCCGGTGCAAGGTGCCCGCGAGCTCGGTGGTCGCGGCCCCGCCGAGCGGCAGGCCGCGCGTCTCGTCGTCGATCCGGTCGGGGGCACCGGTGGCGGTGGCCGCGGTCACGAGCAGGTCGGCGGCCATCGCGGCGTCCTGGCGCTGCTTGCGCCGGCGCAGCTTGACGGCCTTGAACACCGCGGCGGTGGCCTCGCGGACGCGGACGGCGTCGTCGTGCTCGACCGGCAGCTCGTCCAGCTCGCGCAGCACCGACAGGCAGGTCGCGAGGCGCCCCGGGTCGATGCCGGTCGGCGGCGGCAGCGTCGTGGTCACGGCTCGCCCACCGGCTCGTCCACCCGCTCGACGACCAGCTCGTCGACCAGGCGGGACGCGAGGCCGGTGTAGGTCGCGGGTGTCATCGCGGCCAGGCGCGCTTCGACGTCCGCCGGCAGCCCCAGGCCGGCGACGAACGCGCGCACCCCCGGGCCGTCGACCCGTCGTCCGCGGGTGAGCTCCTTGAGCCGCTCGTAGGGCTCGCCCATGGCGGGCTCCCCGGCGATGCCGGCCGCGCGCATGGCTGTCTGGACGGCCTCGCCGAGCACCTCCCAGTTCGCCTCCAGGTCACGCTCCATGGCGGCGGGGGCGGCGTCCAGCCCGGCCATGCCGCGCCGGACGTTGTCCACGGCCACGAGCGAGTGACCGAACGCGGGGCCGATGTTGCGCTGCATGGACGAGTCGGTGAGGTCGCGCTGCAGCCGCGAGGTGACCAGCGTCGAGGCCAGGACGTCCAGCAGCGCGGACGAGACCTCGAGGTTGGCCTCGGCGTTCTCGAACCGGATCGGGTTGACCTTGTGCGGCATGGTCGAGGACCCGACGCTGCCCTGCCCGCGCACCTGGACGAAGTAGCCCAGCGAGATGTAGGTCCACACGTCGGTGCACAGGTTGTGCAGCACCCGGTTGAACCGGGCGAGGTCGGCGTACAGCTCGGCCTGCCAGTCGTGCGACTCGATCTGGGTGGTCAGGGGGTTGAAGGTCAGGCCCAGACCCTGGACGAACGATCGCGAGACCGCGACCCAGTCGGTGGTGGGCACGGCGGCGACGTGCGCGCCGTAGGTACCGGTGGCGCCGTTGGCCTTGCCGAGGTACTCGGCGGCGGCGACCCGGGCCAGCTGACGACGCAGCCGGTGGGCGAGCACCGCGAGCTCCTTGCCCAGCGTGGTGGGGGTGGCGGGCTGGCCGTGGGTGCGGGCGAGCATCGGCACCTCGCGCAGCTCGAGCGCCAGGGCGACGACGTCGTCGACCAGCGCGGTCGCGGCCGGCAGCCACACCTCGCCCACGGCGCCGCGCACCATCAGGGCGTAGGACAGGTTGTTGACGTCCTCGCTGGTGCAGCAGAAGTGCACCAGCTCGGTCAGGTCGGCGAGCGAGCCGGTCATCCGGCGCTTGAGGTAGTACTCGACCGCCTTGACGTCGTGCACCGTCTCGCGTTCGATCGTGGCGAGCTCGGCGACGTCGTCCGGCCCGAAGCCGGCGACCACCCCGCGCAGCGCGGCCTGCTCGTCCGGCGTCAGGGCACGCGCCCCGGGCACGGCGCCCACGGTGGTGAGGTGGATCAACCACTCGACCTCGACGCGAACGCGCTCACGGTTCAGCGCGGCCTCGGACAGGTGCTCGACGAGGGGGGCCACGGTGGGGCGGTAGCGGCCGTCCAGGGCGCCCAGGGCGAGCCCGGCGTCGGCCAGCGGGGTGAGGGTCACGTGCTCCATGGTCCCAGACTCGGGCGGCTACTCCATCGACCCGGCGTCCTTGCCGGCCTGGACGGCCCGGCGCTCGCCTCGGCCGGGGCCGCGTCGGCGCCTACGCCCAACCGGGCTCTGCGGTGGTGAACCACCCACCGACGGGGTCGGTGCCCCCGGGTCAGAGCTTGGTGAGCTTGGTGCTGGGCAGCGGGATCCGGCGGCAGGTCGAGCCGAAGTTCACGACGACCTCGTGGTCGCCGGTCTTCTCGATCACCCGGCCCAGCCCGTGCCGGTCGTGCACCACCTGGTCGTCGATGTCATAGCTCTCGCCGGGCCCGGGGTCGGGGACGTTGAACGGGCTGCCGGGGATGACCCGCCGTTGGCCTGACGCGCGTGGCTTCATGCTCCGAGTGTGCACCCTCGCGCCGCCCGCCGTCCCCCCTGTGGGCAGGGTCAGGCCCCAGGTCGGCTCAGCGGACGGGGGTGTCGACGGGGTCGCCGACGACGATGTTCAGGCTGCGCGGCCAGGTGAAGTACCGCACCGAGAGGTTGATCAAGGTGGCCAGGCGGTTGCGGTTGCCGACCAGGGCGACGACGTGCAGGCCCAGCCACGACACCCAGGCCAGGAACCCCTCCAGCCGCAGGCCGAACGGCAGCTGCACCACGGCGTCGCTGCGGCCGATGGTCGCCATCGTGCCCTTGTCCTTGTAGTGGAACTCCCGCGTCGTGGCGCCGGCGAGCAGCCGCCTGATCTGGATCCCGGCGTGCTTGCCCCCCTGGATGGCGGGCTGGGCGAGCTGGGCGAGCGGCTGGCCGGTCGCTGCGACGTCCCCGACGGCGAAGATGTCGGGGAACCCGGTGACCCGCAGGTCCGGCTCGACGAGCACCCGCCCACCCGGCCCGGTGGGCAGGTGCCACTCACCGACCACCGGGACGGCCGAGACGCCGGTGGCCCAGATGGTCGCGGCGGCGGGGATGACCTCGGTGGCGCCGTCCGGTCCCTGGACCGTGACGTGCTTCGGGCCGACCTCCTTGACCGAGGTGCCGAGCCGAAGGTCGACCCCGCGCTTGCGCAACGCCTCGGCCGCGTAGTCGCGCAGCTTGGGGTGGAACGGGCCGAGGACGGCGTCGGACATCTCGACCAGGATGATCTTGACGTCGTCGACGTGGATCTCGGGGTAGGCGACCGGGACGGCCTCGTTGCGCAGCTCGGCGAGGGCGCCGGCCATCTCGACCCCGGTCGCCCCGCCGCCGACGACGACGATGACCGGGGCCGGGGCCGTGTCCGGGTGGGCCGACACCCTCTCGAGCGCGGTCAGGACCCGGTCGCGGGCCTTGATGGCCCCCGCCCGGGTGTAGATCGTGATCGAGTGCTCGGCCGCGCCGGGGATGCCGAAGTAGTTGGTCGCCACCCCGGTGCTGATGACCAGGTAGTCGTAGGGCAACGGCGCCCCCTCGTCCAGGTGCACGAGGTGCGCCACCGGGTCGACACCGGTCACCGCGGCACGCCGGAACGTGGCGTTGCGGTACCGGCTCGCGTAGGCGCGCAGCGCGTAGGTCACGTCGCCGGGGTTCAGCCCACCGGTCGCCACCTGGTAGAGCAGCGGCTGGAACGTGTTGTACGGGTGCCGGTCGACCAGGATCACGTCGGCGTCGGCGACGCTCAGCTGGCGCACCGCGGCCAACCCCGCGAAACCGCCGCCGACGACGACGATCCGCGGCCGCGACGCGGTCGAGGCGCCAGCAGCCGGCGTGGCGAGCAGGGTGGGGTCGGCGATGGCGATGGCGGTCCTCCAGGAAGGGGCGTTCGGCGGGGCGACGCTGTCCCTCGTGCGTAACAGTAAGGACTGGCGCGATCATCCGCCCGACGACGGCCCGCTCGTCCCCGCGGTCGCCGGCGCTGGTTAGCATCTCGACGACGCCGGTTGGATCGTGATGACCCCGGCTCGAGCTGTCTACCGAAGAGGTGCACCCCGCGTGAGCGAGAACCCCCGCCAGAACGTCCTGTTCGCGAGCAACGGCCACGAGGCCCACGGCTACCTGGCCCTGCCCCCCTCGGGATCGGGGCCCGGCGTCATCGTGATCCAGGAGTGGTGGGGTCTGGACGACCACATCGCCGCAGTCACCGACCGGCTCGCGGCCGAGGGTTTCGTCGCCCTGGCCCCCGACCTGTACGGCGGCCGGGTGGCGCACGACGCCGACGAGGCCGGCCAGATGATGGGTGACCTGCCGGTCGCCCAGTCCGCGACCGACCTGGGCGGTGCCGTCGACTACCTGCTGGCCCACGGGGCGGTGACCTCATCGTCCGTGGGGGCCGTCGGGTTTTGCATGGGTGGCGGCTTCGTGCTGCTGCTGGCCGCCCAGCAGGGCGCCAAGGTCGGTGCGGCCGTGCCGTTCTACGGCGTCGGCCCCGCGGTCCCGGACGCGTACGCCGGGGTCAGCGCTGCCGTCCAGGGTCACTACGGTGAGAGCGACGGCTTCTACCCCGTCGACCAGGCCCGCGCGCAGGAGGCCCAGATCCGGACCGAGTCCGGTGCCGACGTCGAGTTCTTCTACTACCCGGCCGGTCACGCGTTCTACAACGACGAGAACAAGCTGGGCACGTACGACAAGGCCTCGGCCGACCTGGCGTGGTCGCGCACCGTCGAGTTCCTGCGCTCGCACCTCGCCTGAGGTGACCTGCGGGACGGCGGTGCGGCCGCCGTCCCGCACGTCTGCGCTCCTGCCACTACCGTGAGCCCGTGCACCAATCCGAGTGCTCCGGCGCACCGAAGGGTCGTCGTGGCCTTCGCAATCGATGAGTACGCCAGGACCGCTGCACCCGTGCAGTGGGCCGACCTCGACCTCGCAGGGGCGTTCGCCGTCCAGCCACTGTCCGCAGGGGCACTGCGGTGCCTGCGCTACATGTGCGACATCGAGTCCTACACGGTCTGCTACCTGCGGGACCTGCTGCTCACCCCGTCCCACAACGACCCCGAGATCACCACGTTCCTCACGATGTGGAACTACGAGGAGTACTGGCACGGCGAGGTCCTCGCCGACGTCCTGGCCGCGCACGGAGTGCCCACCGGCGACGCGCACATGCGTGAGGTGCGCGAGCGCGGGGGCTGGAAGAGCAGGCTCGACCCGATCAAGCAGTCGTTGCTGGCGAACCTGATCGGTGAGGACTTCGTCGCCACCCACATGACGTGGGGTGCCGTCAACGAGTGGTCGACGCACGCCGGGTACGCGAGTCTGATGCGCATCGAGCAGCACCCCGTGCTGACCGAGCTGCTCACGCGCATCATCAAGCAGGAGACGCGGCACATCGCGTTCTACAACGGCCAGGCGCGCGAGCGGCTGTCCCGCAGCAGCAAGGCCCAGCGCATCACCCGGTTCGCGCTGGACAAGGCGTGGAACCCGGTCGGTTCCGGCGTCATGCCCGACGCCGAGGTCGAGTTCCTGCTGTCGTTCCTCATGGGTGGCCCCCAGGGCCGCGCCGAGGCGCGCAAGATCGACGCGAAGATCGACTCGCTGCCGGGTCTGGGGGGTTTGGGCATCGTCGAGCGGGCCCTGGACCGGCGCTCGATCCCGGCCTGAGCCTCACCCTCGGCGGTGGTCGACGATGCGTCGCGCCTTGCCCAGGCTCCGCTCGATGGTGGCTGGTGGCACCACGCGAACCGTCGCGCTGACGCCGATCCGGTCCTTGATGCGGATCGAGAGCGCTGCGGCCAGCGATGACCTGGTCTGCTCGTCCAGGTGGGTGCCGGCCTCGACGACGACGGTCAGCTCGTCCATCCGCCCCGGCCGTGAGAGCTCGCACTGGAAGTACGGCGACAGGCCGGGAACGCCGACCACGAGCTCTTCGACCTGCGTGGGGAAGACGTTGCCCCCCCGGACGATCATCATGTCGTCGGTGCGACCGGTGCACCGCTGCAGCCGCCGCATCCCCGGGCGGGCCGTGCCGGGCAGTAGCCGGGTCAGATCCCTGGTGCGGTAACGGATCA
>JACMOY010000223.1 GCA_014377795.1 Actinomycetota bacterium
GCGCAGCGTCCAGGTGACCAGGTCGTCGTGCAGGCGCCCGCTGCGCCGCGGCCGCCGCCAGCGCAGCCGCTCGAGCAGCGAGGCGGGGTCGAGCGCAAGGCCCGGTGCGAGGTCGGCGATCTCGGCCAGGACGGCGGCCCGCACGGTCAGCGCGGCCGGGCGGTCGACGTCCGGCGACAGGGCCCCGCGCACCGCGTCGCGGTCGTCGCGGCTGCCGACCAGACCCGGCACCCGGGTGCTGGCCCACCACGCGCGGGCCAGGGTGGCCCAGCGGCCGGCCGGCTCGTCGTCGTGCCACAGGTCGCTGAGGGGTGTGGGCGCCCACGCCGGCCCGAGCTGGCCGTCGTCGGCGACCAGGCCCGCGACGTAGGCGACCTCGACCACGAGGGCGGCGGTCGCGTCGTCGACGTCCAGGGTGGTCGCGGTGCGGCGGAGCTCGCGGACGCCGAGTCCGCCCGAGCGCAGCACCGGTGGCGGCGCGAGGCTCCACGCCTCGAGCAGCTCGTCGACCAGCCGCAGCAGGTCGGCGGCGGCCGAGCCGGCACTGGCGTCGACGGCTTCGGCGGTGCGGTCGAACGTGACCGCGCGCGGCGGCGCGGTGCCGTCGGCGGTGGGGTCGGATGCGGCGGGGTCGGCCGCCCGGTGCAGCCGTCCTGCGCGCAGCGCCAGGCCCACCTCGCGCGGCAGCACCACGTGCCCGGCGTCGGCGACGGCGAGCATCCCGCGGGCCAGCAGCCACTCGACGGGTGACCCGGCGCTGTCGCGGTCGACGACGCGGTCGGCGCGCGGCACCGCACCCACCGGCGGCCCCCAGGTGAGCCGGTCCAGGATGCTGCGCACCTCGGGGGGCGCGGTCTCGAGCAGCGCGGCCAGGACGGCGGGGTCGGCCAGGTGCGCGGCCAGGGCGGCGACGGCGTCCGCCGGGTCGACGACCAGCGCGAGGTCGCGGGCGAGGGTGACCACCCGCCCGAGCTCGCGCCGCTCGAGCAGGTCGGTCAGGGGCGGTCCGAGCCCGGCCGGGTGGGGGCCGAGGCTGTCGCGGACCGTGCGCACCAGCAGCAGACCCGAGTCCGGACCCCAGATCAGGGCCAGCTCGCGCAGCCGCGCCAGCAGCGGGGTGACCGTCGCCGCCTAGGCCCCGAGCAGCCGCGCGACGTCCGCCCGCGAGCTCGGCTCGGGCAGCACCGCCAGCGCGTCGACGGCGCGCAACGTGGCGGTGTCAAGCCCGTCCAGTGCCCGCTGCACGCTGGCCCGGGTGGTCGAGCGGGCAGCCAGCGAGGTGAGGTCGGCCGGCACCGGGGTCGCGAGGTCCGGGCGCGCGCGCAGCAGCGCGACCAGCTGCGCGTCGTCGCGCGCACGCAGGTCGTCAGCGAGGCTGCGCGCGGCAGCCGGGGTTCGCGAGGGCATCCACACCACGATAGGCGAGCCGCCCGATCAGGTGTCGACCACGGCTCCCAGGGCCTGGGTCAGCGTGACGGCCTGCGCGAGGTCCAGGCGGGCTCCCTTCCACCGGGGGCCGGACGGGTCGACCCCGTGCAGCCCCGAACCGCGCAGGTCGGTGCCGTCGAGCCGGGTGGCCGCGAGCTCGGCCCGCGACAGGTCGCAGCCGGTGAACCGTGCGTCGGCGAGGTTGGCGTGCGACAGGTCGGCCTCGACCAGCGACACGTCGCGGACGTCGACCCCCCGCAGGTCGGCGCCGCGCAGCGAGACGAACGACCAGTTGCCGCCGAGGGCCAGCAGCGGGCGCAGGGTGCAACCGGTGAAGTGGCTGCCGACCAGCTTGCAGCCGCGCAGCTCGGCGTCGAACAGCGAGCAGCCCTGCAGTCGGCACCCGACGAAGGCCGTGCCCTCGTGGCGCGAGGCGTTCAGCCGGACGTCGACGAACCGGCAGCCCTCGAACGTGACGCCGGCGGTGGTGATCTCGCTCAGGTCGCAGCCGGTGAAGGTGCAGTCGACGAACCGCTCGCCGGCGACCTCACGCCCGCCCCAGTCCTGGCCGGAGAACGTCACGCCCACCTGGTCGATCACCGGACGCGCCGCAGGGCCATCGCCACGCACCACGCCAGCAGCACGGTGGTGAACGCCTTCTCGGCGTAGCCGAACCACGGCCCGCCGCGGCCGAGGTCGGCGAGGAACCACCCGAGGTGGGGGAGCGCGACGGCGAGGGCCACCACCGCCGCGACGCGCAGTCGTGGCGGCAGGGCCTGGCTCAGCGCGCCCGCCAGCACGGCCAGGTGCAGCCCGCCGAACGCCGCCGTGGCCGCCAGGGCGTGAGCGGTCGACAGCCAGGCCGGCCCACCGCCGTCCGGCAGCCGGATCACCCCGGCCAGCAGGGTGCCGACGCCGGCGACGACCAGCCACCGACCCACCCAGCGGGCCGCCGGCTCGCGCCGGGCCAGGACCGCGCCGGCCAGCTGGCCCAGGCCCTGGACCAGGAAGGCCGCGACCATCAGGGCGGCGTGCGCGGCGCCGACGCCGGCCAGCGCGCTGATCGTGTCGGCCCGCTGGGAGTAGCCGGCCGTGGCGGCCCCGATCAGCAGCCAGGCAGCGGTGAACAGCACCGGGGCTCCCACCGCCAGGGCGAGGACCGGGGTGGGCCAGGATCGCTGCATGGCCACCACCTTGCACCACCCCACCCACAGCCGGGGTCGGCGATGAGGGTCGGCGTCGTCGTCCTGCCCCAGCAGCGGTGGTCGCAGGCGGCGCCGATCTGGGCGGCGGTCGAGCAGATGGGCTTCGACCACGCCTTCACCTACGACCACCTGGCCTGGCGCGACCTGGCCGACGAGCCGTGGTTCGCCACCGTCCCCACGCTCACCGCGGCGGCCACGATCACCTCCCGGGTGCGCCTCGGCACCTGGGTGGCCTCACCCAACTTCCGCCACCCGGTGCCGTTCGCGAAGGAGCTGATGAGCCTGGACGACGTCAGCGGCGGACGCTTCACCCTCGGCGTCGGCGCGGGGGGCGAGGGCTGGGACGCC
>JACMOY010000224.1 GCA_014377795.1 Actinomycetota bacterium
AGCGGCGTACGCTGGTCGTGCGGCACCGCCCGCAGCAGGGCGGTGCTGGTGGCCTCGGCGCTCTCGAGCGCGGCGGCGCGGTCCTCGCGGGCGCGCAGCCGGCGGTACTCCAGCACCAGGCTGGTCTGCACCGCGAACGCCTCGAGCACCCGTTGGTCGGTCGCCCGCAGCGGCTCGCCACGCAGGCAGAGCATGTGGCCGTCGTCGACCCGCACCCGGCTGTCGCCGTCGTCGGGGGCGCAGGCGTGGTCGGGACCGGCCGACGCCACGACCACCCACTCGGAGTCGCGGTGGGCCAGGAGCGAGACCGACGTCTGGCCGAACACCTCCCGCACCCGCTCGACGATGGCCTCCGCGGTGTCCTGGCCCGTGAGCACCGAACGGGAGAGCGAGCTCATCGTCGCGGCCTCCGTACGGGCGCGCAACGCGTCGGCTGCGCGGCGAGACGCACGGTCGACGACAGTCGCGACGCCGGCGGCCACCGCGACGAACACGAGCAGGGCGACCAGGTTCGTAGCGCGAGCGACGGTCAGGGCGCCGGTGGGCGGGATGAAGTAGTAGTTGAGGGCGACGAACGAAACCAGCGCGGCCAGCAGTGCCGGGAGCAGCCCGCCTACGAGCGCGACCACCACGGTGCCGGCCAGCAGGAGCAGCTCGGCCAGGGTGAGCTGGTCGGTCTCCTCCACCGACTGGAGCAGCCACGTCAGCACCAGGGGCATCACCACCGCCGAGACCCAGCCGACCGTCTGTCGCGTGCGGCTCAGCGGCGAGCGTCGACCGCGACGCTGGGCCGCGCGCGACACCTCGTCGTGCGTGACCAGGTGTACGTCGATCGCGCCGGCCAGCGAGGCTGTGCGGTCGCCTGTCGAGCCGTTGAAGAGGCGCCGCAGCCGACTGTTTCGCGACACCCCGACGACGACCATCGTCGCGTTGGCCCCGGTAGCGAAGTCGACGACGGCAGCGGCGACGTCCTCGCCGACCACGGAGTGGAAGCTGCCGCCGAGAGCGCCGGTGAGCTGCTGCACCCGGGCGACGCGGGCGGCGTCGACCTGCTGCAACCCGTCGCTGGCGATCACGTGGACGGCGAGCAGCTCCGAGCCAGCGGCCCGCTGCGCCAGCCGGGCACCGCGGCGCAGCAGCGTCTCGCTCTCGGCGCCGCCGGTGACGGCCACGACGATCCGCTCCTTGGTCGGCCAGCTGGCCTCGATGCTGTGCGCCCGCCGGTAGTCGCCGAGCGCGTCGTCGACCCGGTCGGCGAGCCAGAGCAGTGCCAGCTCGCGCAGGGCGGTCAGGTTGCCGACCCGGAAGTACGACGCCAACGAGGCGTCGACGCGCTCCGGGCGGTAGACGTTGCCGTGGGCCAGTCGTCGGCGCAGCGCGTCGGGCGACATGTCGACGAGCTGGATCTGGTCGGCGGTGCGCACCACCTCGTCGGGCACCGTCTCGCGCTGCCGGACGCCGGTGATGCGCTCGGCCTCCTCGTTGAGCGACTCCAGGTGCTGGACGTTGACCGTGGTGATGACATCGATACCCGCGGCGAGGAGGTCGGCCACGTCGCCGGCGCGCTTCTCGTGCCGGCTGCCCGGCACGTTGGTGTGGGCGAGCTCGTCGACCAGCACCACCGCGGGCATCCGCTCCAGGATCGCGTCGGTGTCCATCTCGGTGAGCGTCGACCCGCGGTGCTCGACCACCCGGCGCGGCATC
>JACMOY010000225.1 GCA_014377795.1 Actinomycetota bacterium
GTCGGGGTTGGCCATCGCGAAGACGACCGCGCCCGCGCCCATGGTGGCGATGTCGTCACCGGTGAGGATGCCGGGCGCCGAGGCGCCGATGAACACGTCGGCGCCGGCGGGTGCCCCGCGCAGGGTGCCGGTGACGCCCCGCGGGTTGGTGCTGGTCGCCACCCGGCCCAGCGCGGGCGTCGGGTCGCCGGCGACGTCGGGACGCGCCGGCTCGACCACGCCGTCCTTGTCGCACACCACCACGTCGTCGGCGCCGGCGTGCAGCAGCAGGGTCAGGATCGCCGTCCCGGCCGCGCCCGCACCGGACATCACGATCCGCACGTCCGGCAGGTGCTTGCCCACCACGCGCAGCGCGTTGGTCAGGGCGGCGAGGACGACGATCGCCGTCCCGTGCTGGTCGTCGTGGAACACCGGGATGTCGAGCTCGTCGCGCAGCCGCTGCTCGATCTCGAAGCAGCGCGGCGCAGAGATGTCCTCGAGGTTGATGCCGGCGAACACGGGGGCGATCGCCTTGACGGCGGCCACGATCTCGTCGGTGTCCTGGGTGTCGAGGCAGATCGGGAAGGCGTCGATGCCGGCGAAGCGCTTGAACAGCGCGGCCTTGCCCTCCATGACCGGCAGCGCCGCGAGCGGCCCGAGGTTGCCGAGCCCCAGGACCGCCGAACCGTCGGTGACCACCGCGACGGTGTTGCGCTTGATGGTCAGCCGGCGGGCGTCCGCCGGGTTCTCGGCGATGGCGAGGCAGATCCGCGCGACGCCGGGGGTGTAGACCAGCGAGAGGTCGTCGCGGTTGCGGATCGGCACCTTCGACTCGATCGTGAGCTTGCCGCCCAGGTGCGCCAGGAACGTGCGGTCGCTGACCCGGCCGATCTCGACGCCGGTCACCGCGCGCATGGCCTCGACCAGGGCCGCGGCGTGCTCGGTGTCACGCGCCGCGATCGTGACGTCGACCCGCACCCGGTCGGCGTGCGAGGCCGTGACGTCCAGCGCGGTCACCACCCCCCCGTCCCGCTCGGCGGCCGTGGTCAGCTCGCTGACGGCCGTCGGCCGGGCCGGCAGCTCGAGCCGGACCGTGATCGAGTACGACGCTGAGGCTGGGGACGGCATGACGGGCCTCTCGGGCGGGCGGGTGCGGGCGCCGCCCATCATGGCTCAGCGGGGCGGCCGAGCGCCCCGGCTCAGCGGGGGACGCGCGGGACCCGGCGGGCCCGTTTGTCGACGTACATCGCGGCGTCGGCGCGACGGACGGCGTCGGGTAGCGACCCGAACGGCGGGCAGGACGCCGCGCCGATGCTCGTGCGCAGAGCGATGCCGGACGGCGTCCGCAACCCGTCCAGGGACGAGCGCAGCCGGTGGGTGATGAGATGCGCCGGGGTGCCTGACCCCGCCAGCAGCAGCCCGAACTCGTCACCACCGAGGCGTGCCACGACGTCTCGGGCACCCCGGACGGCACCGCGCAGAGTTTGAGCGCAGGCGATGATCAGCTCGTCACCACTGGAGTGACCCAGCGAGTCGTTGACCGCCTTCAGCTCGTCGACGTCGACCGCCACCACCGTGTACTGCTCACCGGCCGCCACCGCCCGGGTGGCGTGCGCGATCGTCTCGTCCCAGCCGCGGCGGTTCGCCACACCGGTCAGCGGGTCTCGGACGGCGTGCTCGCGCGACGACGACAGCGACACCTCCAGCCGCTCGCGCGCGCTGGCGGCGTCAATCAGTCGCCGGGCGGCGTCCGCGAGCCGGGTGGCCAGCGCGACGTCCAGGTCGGTGAGCCCGAGCGGCGGGTCTGCCACCCGGACGAGCAGCAGGCACCCCTGGCCCTCGTCCAACGCCAGCGGCAGCGCGAGATAGGAGATCGCGGTGTCCATGGGCACCAACGGCGGGGGCAGCGGCCGCGTCACCGCGTCCTGGACGAGCAGGACACCCCGCTCGGGCCCGTCCAGCACGTGCTGGACGACGGCCGCGACCTCGTCGCCGGAGCCGGCGAAGACGCCCCCGCGCTGCAGCACGGCGAACTGGCCGTGGTGCAGCCGGACCGCCGCGAGATCGCACCCCGTCGCAGCAGCAGCGGTGCGGCACAGGTGCTGGAGCAGATCGCCGAGCGCCGACGGCGCACCCTCGAACAGCTCGTTGACGGCGGCCAGCACGGCGACCTGGCCCGCCGTGACGGGAGCAGCACCCAGCCCGGAGCCCGTCACGTGGTGCAGGTGCTGGCTGGTGACCCGCATGGCGAGCAACGAAGGCACGGGACGGCGCGGCGAGGGGGCCTCTCGCGGCATCAGTCGATCCTCCAGGTCTCGCGCGGCACCATCCCACGCCGAGTGTGCGGCACGACCCGCGAGGGACGACGGGGTTCGGGTGACAAACCGACCCGCTCCACCGCCAGGCTCACCCGTCCGGCCGCACACCCTCACACTGGGCTGATGAGCGGCGACGCATACCGGCGGCTGCTCGACGCCCCGCCCGACCTGCCGGTGGTCGCGGGCCTGGCCGGCCTGCTCGCGGCGGTGCGCTCTGGCGGCGCGGCGGTGCTGCAGGCGCCCCCGGGCACCGGCAAGACCACGCTGGTGCCACCCGCGCTGACCGTGCTCGGGCCCGGACGCGTCCTGGTCACCCAGCCGCGCCGGATCGCCGCCCGCGCCGCGGCCCGCCGGCTGGCCGGGCTGCTCGGGCAGCCGGTCGGCGCCGGAGCCGGGTTCAGCGTCCGCGGTGAGCGGCGCACCGGCCCCGCAACACGGGTCGAGTTCGTGACCACCGGCGTCCTGCTGCGGCGGCTGCAGCGCGACCCCGAGCTGCCCGGCGTCCTCGCGGTCGTGCTGGACGAGGTGCACGAGCGCCACCTTGACGCCGACCTGGCCCTGGCGCTGCTCGTCGACGTGCGCGCCAACCTGCGCGAGCTGCCCCTGGTGGCGATGTCGGCGACGGTCGAGGCCGAGCGCACCGCCCACCTGCTCGCGGGCGCCGGTGTCCGGCCGGTGCCGGTCGTGACAGTCGAGGGCAGCCTGCACCCGGTGACCCGGCACCTGCGACCACCGGCGCCACGGGTCGAGCGCACGGACGGGCGCGGGGTGACCCCGGCGTTCCTCGACCACGTGGCCGACGTCGTGCGCGAGGCTCTGCGGGGCGACGCGGGCGACGTCCTCGTGTTCGTCCCCGGCGTGGGCGAGATCGACGGGCTGGCGCGCCGCCTCGGCGGTGACCTCGGGGCCGACGTCCGTCCGCTGCACGGCCGGCTGACCCCTCGCGAGCAGGACCTGGCGCTGACGCCCGGCCCGCGCCGACGGGTCGTCGTCAGCACCGCGGTCGCCGAGTCGTCCCTGACCGTGCCGGGGGTGCGCGTCGTGGTGGACGCCGGCCTGGCCCGCCAGCCTCGCACCGACCACCGGCGCGGGCTGGCCGGGCTGGTCACCGTGTCCGTGAGCCGCTCGAGCGCCGAGCAGCGCGCCGGGCGCGCCGGGCGCGAGGGGCCGGGGGCGGCGTACGCCTGCTGGTCGCCGCTCGAGGACACCCGGCTCGCACCCCACCCCCAGCCCGAGATCGCCACCGCCGACCTCACGTCGTTCGCGCTCGAGCTGGCCTGCTGGGGCAGCCCGGGCGGCACGGGACTGGCCCTGCTGGACGCTCCACCCGCGGCCGCCCTGGCGGCTGCGGTCACGACCCTGCGCGAGCTCGGGGCGGGGCACCCCGACGGCACGGTCACCGACCGCGGCCGGCAGATCGCCGCAGTGGGCGCCGACCCCCGGCTGGCCAGGGCACTGCTGGACGGCGCTGCACTGGTGGGCGCGCACCGCGCCGCCGAGGTGGTCGCCCTGCTCGCCGACGACGCGCGCGCACCCGGCGGTGACCTCGTCGCTGCGCTGCGTGCGGCCCGCCGCTCGCCGTCGGGGACGGCGTGGGCCGGCGAGACCCGGCGACTGCTGGCCGCGCTCGATGACCGCGGTTCCAGTCCGGCAGGCGGCAGCGAGGGGCTGGGCGACGACCTCGCGGTCGGGCTGGTGACAGCCCTGGCTCACCCCGACCGGATCGCCCGGCGGCGCCCCGGCGGGTCGGCGTACCTGATGACGTCGGGCACCGGCGCCGTGCTGCCACCGGCGGCCGCGGGGTTGTCGGGGTTGCCCTGGTTGGCGATCGCGGACGCCGACCGCGGCGCCGGCCGGGCCGACGCGACGGTGCGCCCGGCGGCGCCGCTGGACGAGGGGCTGGCGCTGCTCGCCGCGCCCGCGCTGCTGGCCGAGAGTGACGAGGTGCGGTGGGAGGGCTCGGCCGTGGTCGCCCGTCGGGTGACCCGGCTGGGCGCGATCGAGCTGACCCGCGCGCCGCTGCCCCACCCGCCGGCCGACCTCGTGGCGGCGGCCGTGCGCGCAGGGCTGGCAGCCGAGGGGCTATCGGCACTGCCCTGGCCGCCGACGGCCACGGCGCTTCGTGAGCGGATGCGGTTCGTCAACGGCGCTCTCGGCGATCCGTGGCCCGACGTCTCGGACGTCGCGCTGCTCGCGGGCCTCGAGGCGTGGATCGGCCCCGAGCTGGCCCGGGTGCGCACCGCCCGGGACCTGCGCCACGTCCCGACGCTGACCGCGTTGCGTCGCCTGCTGCCGTGGCCACAGGCCGCCCGGCTGGACGACCTGGCACCAGAGCGCATCACCGTGCCCAGCGGCTCGGCGGTGCGCGTCGACTACACCAGCGACCCGCCCGTGCTCGCCGTCCGCGTGCAGGAGGTGTTCGGCTGGTCGACGACACCGCGCCTGGCCGACGGCCGGGTGCCGCTGCTGCTGCACCTGCTGTCACCGGCCCGACGCCCGGTAGCCGTGACGAGTGACCTGGAGTCGTTCTGGCACAACGGTTATCAGCAGGTGCGGGGTGAGCTGCGCGGCCGCTACCCCAAGCACAGCTGGCCACCGGACCCGTGGGCGGCTGCAC
>JACMOY010000226.1 GCA_014377795.1 Actinomycetota bacterium
CCGCCGTCCAGTACTTCCCCGACGTGCGGGCGCTGATCGAGCGCCTGTTCGAGCTGCTCGAACCCGGTGGGCAGATTCACCTGCTCGACAGCCCGTTCTACACGCGGGCCACCGTAGCGGCGGCCCGCGCCCGCACCCAGGCATACTACGAACAGCTCGGGTTTCCGGCGATGCTGCCGTTCTACCACCATCACCTGACGAGCGCCCTCTCCGCCTTCCGCCCGGTGCCGGGCCACCCCGAAAAAACCAGTCGGTTGGGCCGCTGGTTTAGGTTCTGGCTTGACCGCTGGCGGCGGCGCGCGGCGGCATTTCCCTGGTACGTAATCACGAAGCCCTGACGGCTGATGAAGGCCCCCGAACCCGTACTGACTATTGACACCCAGCGCGCGCTGACGGCTTCGGTGCTGCGCGTACTCGCCTATTCCGACGTGTTCCGGCACCCGCTCACCGCCCGGGAAGTCTTCGAGGGCTGCGACCACCCGGCCGCCCGGCCGGCCCACGTCGCGGAAGCCCTGGCCGGGTTGCAAAGCCAGGGCATCATCTGGCAGGACGGCGACTACTACGCCCTCGACGCGGGCAGCGGCGTGGCGGAGCGTCTGGCGTCGGGGGTTCGCTGCGTGCAGTATCTGCGGCAGGCCCACCGCTACTCGCGCCTCATCGCCCGGTTTCCGTTCGTGCGGGGGGTGTGCCTTTCCGGTTCCGTCTCGAAGGGGCGGGCCGACGCGGGCGCCGACATCGATTACTTCATCGTGGCGGCTCCCGGGCGGCTGTGGGTGTGTCGCACCCTGCTCACGTTCTTCAAAAAGACCGTGCTGCTCAATCGGCACCGCTATTTCTGTCTGAATTACTTCGTCGCGGCCGACCACCTCGCCATCCCCGACCGCAACCGCTTCACCGCCACCGAAATCGCGTTCCTCATCCCCACCTACCGTTACGCCTCCTACGCGGCCTTTCGGCAAGCCAACGCCTGGACTGACGGCTACTTTCCTCACAAGCCGCTGCTGCCGGCCGAAGCGGTTTTCGAGCGCGGCGATACCTGGCTCAAGCGCGGCGCCGAAGCCCTGCTGACGGGCCGCGTCGGTGCGCCCGCCGCGAAGGACCTGCGTTACCTGGGGCGCGAGCCCCGGCGCCTGGTGGCGCTGCTGACCAGCTGGCTGCTGCCGGTGCTGGTGGTGGTGCTCGGCCCCGTAGCCCTCACCGGGTCGCGCCCCTCGCCCGGGGCGGTCTTCGCCGTGTGCGGCGTCGGCCTGCTCACGGGCCTGGCCGGCATCAACCGGTTCGGTCTGGACGGCACGGCCACCTGGATGCTGCTCAGCAGCGCCACCGACGAGGACGACGCCCGCCGTGACCTGGTCGGCGGCGACCTGGCGAACGCCGTCGTGACCGCCCCCTTCGCGGTCGTCCTGGTCCTGGCCCTGGCGGCGCTGACCGGCGGCTGGGTCGAGGTGCCGGCGGCACTGGGTCTGGCCGGTGCCCTGTTCGCGGTCGGCGTGGGGTTGTCGGCACTGGTGGCCGTGCGCGCGCCCTACGCCGTCCCCGCCTCGCAGAACCTGTTCAGCAGCGGCAACGCGGGCCAGGGCTGCGCGGCGTCGGCGCTGACGTTCGTGGCCCTCGCCGTCGAGGTGATGATCTGCCTGCCGCTGCTGGGTCTGCTGGTGCCGGCCCTGGTGTGGCACTCGGCCGCCTGGGGGCTGGCGCTGCTGGTGGTGGGGCCGGTGTACGGGCTGGTCGTCGGGGGGCGGCTGCGTCGGTCGGCGGCGCGCCAGTGGGCGGCCCGTGGGCCCGAGGTCATGCAGGTGCTCGCGTCCGCCCGCGGCTGACCCGGCAGGATGTCGCCATGGCCGACGACGAGCAGACGTTCTGGGTGCCGCTGCGCTTTCGCGACGTCGACGCGTTCGGGCACGTCTACCACGCCGAGTTCCTGACCCTGCTGGACGAGGCCCGCACCCGGTGGCTGCGTGACGTGCTGCGGCTGGAACGGCCGTCCGACCACGTGCTGGCCCGGGTCGAGCTCGACTACGTGAGCAGCATCGTCGCCGCCGACGACGCGGTCTGCGCCGACGTCCGGCTCGAGCGGGTGGGAACCTCGAGCCTGACGCTGGCCGAGACGATGCGGGTGCGCGACGGGCGCGTGGTCTCGCGCGGGCGGGTCGTCATCGTGCTGCGCGACGTCGAGCGCGGGGTGTCGCGTCCGCTGACGGACGACGAGCGGGCGCGGGCCGTAGCGCTGCTGGCCGGCGACCCCGGCTGAGGACGGCCGCTCAGCCCCGCTCGACGCTCAGCTCGAGCCCGTCGACCCGCTCGCGGACGACGTCGTCGGACTGCAACGCTGCCCCGACCTTCTGGGCCAGCGCCTGCACCTGCTCTGCCGCAAGCCCTTCACCCATCACGAGCGTGACGAGCAGCTGGGCCCGGCGGCCCGGCCCGGCCCCGAAGCGCAGGACGTCGGGGTGCGGGGCCACCGCGGCACCGATCGGGGCCAGCACGTCGTCGTCGCGGTGGGCCGGCTGCCAGCGGCGGCCCGCACCGATCGCCCACAGCGCGGGGCGCGACACGACGTAGGTGACCGGGCCCGCCACGTCGAGCACCATCAGCTCGCACCCCTCGGCGACGGCCGAGACGGCGGCCCGCCGCGCGTCGACGGGCACCGGTCGGGCGCTCGCGTCCCACGACGACAGGGCGGTGATGCTGCTGAAGACCGGCAGCGCCCGGCGCCCGTCCGGGCCGGTCAGCGTGACCAGGGCCATGTCGGCCTCCTTGTCGGCCGTGCCGTGCCGGGTCTGCTCGCCCTCACCCAGCACCGCGACGACCGGGACGAAGAGCCGGACCGCGGCGACCGCGGCCACGACCAGGCTCTCGTCCGCGAACCCTGCGCCCGCGACGCCGAGGGCCTCGACCAGAGCCGGGTCGGCGCCGCCGTCGTCACCCGCGAAGTCTCCGGTCGGCAGCGTGCGCCCGGCCCACGGCGTCCCGGCCGAGTCGCTCACGCGGCCCGGCTCACGGGCGGCCGGCCACGTCGAGCGCCTCGGGCAGCGTGAACGCCTCGGCGTACAGCGCCTTCCCGACGATCGCGCCCTCGAGCCCCTGGCCGACCATGGCCCGCAGCGCGACCAGGTCGTCCAGGCTCGAGATGCCGCCGCTGGCCACCACCGGCGCGCTCGTGCGCGCGCACACCTCGGCCAGCAGCCCGAGGTTGGGACCACGCAGGGTGCCGTCCTTGGTGACGTCGGTGACGACGTACCGGGCGCAGCCGCGGCGGTCGAGCCGCTCGAGCGTGGCCCACAGGTCGCCGCCCTCCTGGGTCCAGCCGCGGGCGGCGAGGGTGGTGCCCCGGACGTCCAGGCCCACGGCGACGCGGACGCCATGGGCGGCGATGACGCGGGCGGTCCACTCGGGACCCTCCAGTGC
>JACMOY010000227.1 GCA_014377795.1 Actinomycetota bacterium
CCCGGGGCCCGTCGGTGGCGAGCAGGGTCGGGACGTCGGGCGAGCCGAGCGCCGTGATCACCGCCCCCTCGTGCGCGAAGAACGGCGGCACCACCTTCAACCACGTGTCGCCGTCGACGGTCGCCAGCCGCCACAGGCTCGACAGGTTCCAGGAGCGCACCTGACGCGCCGCCGCCGTCCGGGGTCGGCTGAGGCGGGTGAGGGCGGCGTCGGCCCAGGCGAGGTCCGCGGCGGGTCCGCCGGGACGCGCGTACGGCAGCCGCAGTGGGTGGTCGCCGACCGGCTCGGGCCAGGGGGTGAGCGATCCGACGGGAGTGTCGACCTCGGCCAGGTACGTGACCGGCCCGCCGCAGCCGGTGTCGGACGCCGCACCGAGCATCCGCAGGACGGTGACCTCGACGCCCGTGACCTGACGCGCCGCGTCGACGACCGGTCCCACCTCCTGCCACCACGGGACGGCGACCTCGACCGTCGGCAGCGACCCCAGGACCGTCCCATCCGGCAGGCAGAGCACCAGGGTCACCGAGCGGGGTGGCAGGTCCACGGGCTCATCATGACGTCGCAGGTGATGATGAGCCCATGGGTTTCGAGGTCATGGACGCGCGTGGGGCGAGCCCGACGTCCACGAGCACCGAGCCGCTGATCCCCGTCGACCTCGCCGACGACGCGCACGTCGTGGACCTCGGTGCGCCCCACGAGCCGACGGGGGACGGCCCGCCGTCGTGGCGCGACCGGTTCGGGCGGCTGCGCTCCCGGGGGGACGGGCTGCTGCTGCCCGTGGCCGCGGCACTGGTGCTGGGGGCGCTGCTCGGGGGTTTCGTCGCCGGCCAGCGCTCGGCCGCGGACCGGCGCGATGCCCGGGCCTCACAGCTCGCGGTGGTGGCCCAGGTCGAGTCCAGCTCGGTCGCCGAGCTGCGCGGCACCGTCCGGGCCGAGCTCACCGCCCGCGTCACCAACGCCGGCCCCGAGCCCGTCGCGCTGGCCACCAAGCCGCTCGGCACTGATCCGAACCCGCTCACCCCGGTGGTCGTCACGGGGCCTGACCAGCTCGGCCCGGGGGCGTCGTCCGTCGTGCGGGTGCAGGTGCTGCTGGCCTGCGGGTCGGCGACGATGCCCGAGGTGGCGCTGCAGGTGCGCACCGCCGACGGGCGCGGCCACCCCGTGGCGCTGCAGTCGACGACGGCCGCGGCCGGGACGCTCTCCGCTCTGTGCGCGAACGCACGTGGCTCGCGGCCGGCGGTGCGGGCGCGGCTCGGGGGGACGACGACGCGTCCGGTCGTCACCGTCGCCAACGACGGGGACGTGGTGGTCGGCGTCTCGTTCGCCAGCGTCGTCAGCAAGGGCTCGCCGGACGTCGAGGGGCTGGTGACGGTCCTGACGGCGCCCGCGATGCCGCTGATCGTCGGCGCACACGGCGAGCGCAGCGTCGCCGTGACCGTCCGCGCACGCCGGTGCGTGCGGGACGTCGCCACGCTGGGCCAGCTGACCGACATCTCGTTCCCGGCGCTGATCGTCACGGGCTCCAACGGCAGGGTGCTCCAAGGTGGCGGGTCTGGGCCGGCGGCG
>JACMOY010000228.1 GCA_014377795.1 Actinomycetota bacterium
ATCGACTGCCTGCAGACCGACGCGCTGGTGGTGCGCAACCTGCCCAAGCTCGGCTGGGTGGTGCTGATCATCGTGCTGCCCCTGATCGGCGGCATCGCCTGGCTGGTGGCCGGTCGGCCCGAACGTTCGGCCGGTCGTCCGGTGGTGTGGCGGTCGACGGCCACGGCCGGGTTCCCCGAGTACGAGCGCCCGTTCGAGGCCAGCGCCACGAGCAGGGCGATCGACGAGCGGCTGCGCGAGGAGCAGGCCAGCGTCGACCGCGAGCACGAGCAGGCGCTGCACCGCTGGGAGAAGAGCCTGCTGGAGCGCGAGGCGCGGCTGCAGACCCCCGAGCCGCCGGCCGCGCTCGACTGACCCGAGACGGTCTTGAGGTTGAGCTCGGGCACAGCTGCCCCCCAGCCCCAGCCCGCGTAGACCGTCCAAGCGGCTGTCCCACACCAGGTGCGGGTGGTTGATCGCCAGGATCCCCTCGCCCCAGGTGACCTGCAGGTCACGGCCGCTGACCGAGCCGACCTCCACCGTGCAGACGTCCCCGTCGCGCGCGACGACGTCGGGGGCCCGGACGAGCCGGTGCGTGCGGTGGGGACGCTGATGCAGGAGCCGATGAAGCGCAGATCCTCAGTCGGTTCCGACGCCGAGCCAGGCGCCCCAGCCGCCGTGCAGCACCAGCCACGCGAGCAGCCCGTAGCCCGCCTGGCCGGGGTGGTCGCCGTCGCCGGCGGCCAGGTCGGCGTGCCACTGCTCGTGGGTGGTCAGCGGGGTGAAGCAGTCCACGTAGGGCACGCTGCGCCGGGCGCACACGTCCTGCTGGGCCGCGACCACCGGTTGCAGCCGTTCGTTGACGGCGGTGTCCAGCGACGGCGGGGGCCCGACGACGAACGGCTGCAGCCCACCGGTCACCGCGTCGTCGACGACGTTGGCCAGATTGAGTCGGGTGCGGGCCAGTGAGAGCCCCTGGTGGACGTCGTTTCGTCCCACCGCGACGACCAGGCGGTTCTCTGCCCCGGCCACGAAGCGCCGACCCGTCTCGTCGCGCCAGCGGGTGAGGACGTCGGCGCTGGAGTCGCCGCGGACGCCCAGGTTGTAGACGGTCAGGTCGACCTCGTCGACCGGGGTGCGGGCGACGACCCGACCCACCCAGCCGAGCGCCTTGGGGTCGCCGTACCCCGTCGCGAACGAGTCACCGACCACGCACAGGCGCAGCTCGCGGGTCACTCGTCGTCGCTCTCGTCGTCCAGCCGGGCCAACCAGGTCGCGACCCGCTCGACCGGCGTCTCGAGGTCGGGGTTGAGGTCGACGAACTCGCGCAGCCGCATGGCCACCCAGGCGAGCGAGACCTGCTCGTCCCCCCGGCGGTGCTCGAGCTCCTCGATGCCCCGGTCGGTGAAGTACACCGCTCAGCCGCCCAGGGCCGCGGCGATGAGCGCCTGCTGCTCGACCTCGTGCCGCTTGCCCGAGCCGGTCGCCGGTGAGGCGGACGCCGGGCGCGAGGCCCGGTGCAGCACGCGCCCGCCCAGGTGCTCGACCAGGTTCAGCGCCATGTGCGGCCAGGGGCCCTGGTTGGCGGGCTCGTGCTGGGCCCACACCAGGTGGGCGTCCGGGTAGCGGCCCAGGACCTGGAGGATCTGCTCGACGGGCAGGGGCGCGAGCTGCTCGACCCGGACGACCGCGGTCGTCGTGTCGCTGCGGGCCGTGCGCTCGGCGACGAGGTCGTAGTAGACCTTGCCCGAGCACAGGACCACCCGGCGCACCGCGGCGGCGTCGATGGCGTCGTCGTCGATGACCGGGCGGAAGGTGCCGGTGGTGAAGTCGGCGACGGCGCTGGTCGCCGCCTTCATCCGCAGCATCGACTTGGGGGTGAAGACGATCAGCGGCCGCCGGGGCCGGGCGTACGCCTGCTGGCGCAGCAGGTGGAAGTACGACGCCGGGGTGCTGGGCATCGCCACGGTCATGTTGTCCTCGGCGCACATCTGCAGGAACCGCTCGATGCGCGCCGACGAGTGGTCGGGCCCCTGACCCTCGTACCCGTGCGGCAGCAGCAGCACGACCGAGGAGTGCTGGCCCCACTTCTGCTCCGAGCTGGAGATGAACTCGTCGATGATGCACTGGGCGCCGTTGACGAAGTCGCCGAACTGCGCCTCCCACAGCACCAGGGCGTCCGGGCGCTCGACGGAGTAGCCGTACTCGAAACCGACCGCGGCGAACTCCGACAGCAGCGAGTCGTAGACCCAGAACTTGGCCTGGTCGTCGCTGAGGTACTTCAGCGGCGTCCACTCCTCGGCCGTCGTCTTGTCGATCAGCACCGAGTGCCGCTGGACGAACGTGCCGCGCCGCGAGTCCTGGCCGGCCAGCCGCACGGGGGTCTGCTCGATCAGCAGCGAGCCGAACGCCATCAGCTCGCCCATGGCCCAGTCGATGCCACCGTCGCGGGTCATCTGGGCGCGCTTGCTCAGCAGCTGCTGGATCTTGGGATGCACCTCGAACCCCTGCGGCACAGCGGTGAACGCGTCGCCGATGCGCGCAAGGACCTCGGCGGTGACCGCCGTGTCGCGAGGAACGGACGGCGCGTCGCCGGCGGTTTGCGCCCTGGGGCGTTCGAGCCCCTGGACGGCATCGCCGTCAACGGCCGTGGCCTCGCGGGTCTCGGTGAACACCCGCTCGAGCTGCTGCTGGTAGTCGCGCAGCGCGGCGTCGGCGTCCTCGACCGTGATGTCGCCGCGACCGATCAGCGACTCGGTGTAGAGCTTGCGGACGCTGCGCTTGGCCTCGATCAGGCGGTACATCAGCGGCTGGGTCATCGACGGGTCGTCGCCCTCGTTGTGACCGCGACGGCGGTAGCAGACCATGTCGATGACGACGTCCTTGCTGAACGCCTGCCGGAAGTCGAAGGCCAGCTCGGCGACCCGGACGCAGGCCTCGGGGTCGTCACCGTTCACGTGGAAGATCGGCGCCTGGATCATCCGCGCCACGTCGGTCGAGTAGAACGACGAGCGCGAGGACGACGGCGAGGTGGTGAACCCGACCTGGTTGTTGACGACCAGGTGGATCGTGCCGCCGGTGCGGTAGCCGCGCAGCTGGGACAGGTTCAGGGTCTCGGCCACGACGCCCTGGCCGGCGAACGCGGCGTCGCCGTGCATCAGGACCGGCAGCACCGTGAACGCGTCGCCACCGCGGTCGAGGCGGTCCTGCTTGGCGCGGACGATGCCTTCGAGCACCGGGTCGACGGCCTCGAGGTGGCTGGGGTTGGCGGCCAGGTAGACCTTGGTCTGCTGGCCGTCGTCGCCGGTGAACAGGCCCTCGGTGCCCAGGTGGTACTTGACGTCACCCGAGCCCTGGACGCTCTCGGGGTCCTGGGTGCCCTCGAACTCGCGGAAGATCTGGGCGTAGGACTTGCCGGCGATGTTGACGAGGACGTTGAGCCGGCCGCGGTGCGGCATGCCGATGCAGACCTCGTCCATGTCGGCGTCGGCGGCCCGGCACAGGATTCGGTCGAGCAGGGCGATGCAGCTCTCGCCACCCTCGAGGCTGAACCGCTTCTGGCCGACGAACTTGGTCTGCAGGAACGTCTCGAAGGCCTCGGCCGCGTTCAGCCGGCGCAGGATGCGCAGCTGCTCCTCGGGCGAGGTCTTGGCGAACGGGCGCTCGATGTGGTCCTGCAGCCACCGGCGCTGCTCGGGGTCCTGGATGTGCATGTACTCGACGCCGACGGTGCGGCAGTAGGAGTCGCGCAGCACGCCGAGGATGTGCCGCAGCTTCATGAACGGCTTGCCGCCGAAGCCGCCGGTCGGGAACTCGCGGTCGAGGTCCCACAGGCTCAGCCCGTGGTTGATGACGTCGAGGTCGGGGTGGCGCCGCTGGCGGTACTCGAGCGGGTCGGTGTCGGCCATCAGGTGCCCGCGCACCCGGTAGGCGTGGATCAGCTCTTGCACCCGCGCCGTCTTGCTGATGTCGTCGTCGTGGCTGGTGCTGATGTCCTGCACCCAGCGGATCGGCTCGTACGGGATCCGCAGCGAGCCGAAGACCTCGTCGTAGAAGCCGTCCGCACCGAGCAGCAGCTGGTTGATCCGGCGCAGGAAAAGACCGGACTGCGCGCCCTGGATCACCCGGTGGTCGTACGTCGAGGTGATGGTGATGGTCTTGGAGATGGCGCTGCGGTTGAGCGTCTCCTCGCTGGCGCCCTGCCACTCGGCGGGGTACTCGAGCGCGCCGACGCCGACGATCGTGCCCTGGCCGGCCATCAGCCGCGGCACCGAGTGGTTGGTGCCGATCGTGCCGGGGTTGGTGAGGCTGATCGTGGTGCCGGCGAAGTCGTCGGCCCCCAGCTTGCCGCCGCGGGCCCGGCGCACGACGTCCTCGTACGCGGTCCAGAACTGCGCGAAGTCCATCGTCTCGGCGCGCTTGATGCTCGGCACCAGCAGCTGGCGGGTGCCGGCGGGCTTGGCCAGGTCGATGGCCAGTCCCAG
>JACMOY010000027.1 GCA_014377795.1 Actinomycetota bacterium
ATCCTGGTGCTCGCCGTCCTGATGGTGGCGCTGGTGCTGGCGGGTGGGGTCGGGGGCCTGTCAGGCGTGATGCTGGCCCGGCACCGAGCCACAGCGGCGGCCGACCTCGCTACCCTGGCCGGCGCCGACGTCCTCGCTGGTCGGGCACCCGGTGACGCGTGCGCTGCGGCTGCTGAGGTGGCTGGGGCCAATGGAGCCAGGCTGGGGTCCTGCACACCTGAGGGTGCCGACCTGCTGGTCAGCGCCCTGGTCGTCCCGCCGGGTCCGCTCGCGGCACTGGGGTCGGCGACCGGGCGCGCCCGGGCCGGGCCAGGCTCGACGGGGGGCTCAGGGTGACGGCAGCGGCGCGCCCGTCGGAGCCGGATCAGACGGTGCGGCCGTCGTCGCCGCGCCGCGGCTCGCGCACCAGCGTCTCCTGGTCGTTGAGGTTCGCGTCGCTGCCACGCCCGTGGCGGGTGTCGTCGCCACGGCTCAGGTCGACCTCGTCACTGCGGTCGACGTCGCTGCGGTTGACGTCGCTGCGGTTCACGTCACTGCTGTCGCCGTCACCGCGGTCCAGGTCGTGGTCGCGGCCGTGGCGGGCGGAGGTGCGCACGTCCTGCGCCGGCACCGAGGTCTCCTCGACCTTGCGCAGGCGCTTGATCTCGCGGCGCTGGGCCACCTTGCGGCGGGTGCCCCGACGGATCAGGCTCAAGGCGAACAGCACGAGGAACAGGGTCACCGCACCGGCGATGAAGATGGTCAGCGGGTTGGTGGTGAAGTTGCCGGCGAAGAACGAGAACGGGACGTCCTGGTGGGTCCCTCGCACGATCATGAAGACGACTGCCGCTGCGGCGACCAGCAGGGCGATCAGGGCCAGCACGATCATGGGAGCTCCTCGGGTTCGGCCCCCACGGTGCTGGGAGCCGCCACTGAGACTAGCCGCGCGGGTCGCTCACGTCCTGCTGGGGCGAGTGGCTCAGCAGCAGTCGCAGCACCCGCTGGGCGCCCGGTTTGTCCAGGGGGTCGTTGCCGTTGCCGCACTTGGGGGACTGGACGCACGACGGGCAGCCGGCGGGGCACGCGCACGACGCCACGGCATCCAGGGTGGCCTGCCACCAGGTGCTGGCGACGGCGAAACCGCGCTCGGCGAACCCGGCGCCGCCCGGGTGTGCGTCGTGCACGACGACGGTGGGCCGTCCCGTGTCCGGGTGCAGCGCGGTCGAGACCCCGCCGACGTCCCAGCGGTCGCAGGTCGCCACGAGCGGCAGCAGGCCGATCGAGGCGTGCTCGGCCGCGTGCAGGGCGCCGGGCAGGTCGGCCGCGCCGATGCCCGCGTCGGCGAGCACCTGCTGCGACGCGGTCCACCACACGGCCTTGGTGGTGAGGGTGCGGGCCGGCAGGTCGAGCGGCTCCTCGCCCAGCACCTCACCCCCGACGCCGCGGCGCAGGTACGACACCACCTGGGTGGTCACCTCGACCGCCCCGAACGCCACCTGGATCGGACCCCAGGTCTGCTCCCGCAGGGTCGAGAGCAGCCGGACGTCGGTGATGCTGCGGGCCTGGGTCGACCAGTCCGGCGCCGCGCGCTCGACCAGGGCGAGGCGCTCGTGCAGGTCGAGCCGGCTCACCACGAAGATGTCGCCCTGGTGCACGTACACGGCGCCCTGGTGCACCGTGCGGTCAGCCGACCCGGCGTCGACGGTGCCCAGCACCCGCCCGGTGCTCGCCTCGACCACGCGGTACGCCGACCCCCCCGCGCCGCGCAGGTCGACGTGGTCGGTGGCCCGCTCGGTGTGGGCCCAGAACCACCCGACCGGACGTCGGCGCAGCAGCCCGCGCAGCACCAGGACGTCGAGCAGGTCGGCCGCGGTGGGGCGGAACAGCGGCAGGTCGTCCTCGGTGAGCGGCAGCTCGGCGGCGGCCGCCGCCAGGTGCGGCGAGAGGACGTACGGGTTGTCCGGGTCGATCACGGTCTGCTCGACCCCCGGGCCGAAGACGGCCTCTGGGTGGTGCACGAGGTAGGTGTCGAGCGGGTCGTGGGCGGCCACCAGCACGGCGAGCGCGTCCTGGCCGGCCCGCCCGGCCCGGCCGATCTGCTGCCACAGCGACGCCCGCCGCCCGGGCCAGCCGGCGAGCAGCACGGCGTCCAGCCCGGCGACGTCGACCCCGAGCTCGAGCGCGTTGGTGGCGGCGGCCCCCAGCAGGTCACCGCTGCGCAGCCGCCGCTCGAGCGCACGCCGCTCCTCGGGCAGGTACCCACCGCGGTAGCCCGCGACCCGGGCGGGCAGGTCGGGGTCGACCTCGCCGAGCAGCCGCCGGCTGGTGGCCGCCACCGTCTCGACGCCGCGCCGGCTGCGCACGAACGCCAGGGTGCGGACGCCGCCCGCGACCAGGTCGGTGAGCAGGTCGGCGGTCTCGGCGGTGGCGCTGCGCCGCGTGGGTGCGCCGTGCTCACCGCCGCCGGGCATCAGCGGCGGCTCCCACAGCACGACGCGGGTGCGGCCGCGCGGCGACCCGTCGTCCGTCACCGCACTGACGTCCAGCCCGGTCAGCCGGCCCGCGTGCGCGGACGGCGACGCCACGGTGGCCGAGGCCAGGACGAAGGTCGGGTCAGCGCCGTAGTGCGCGGCCACCCGTCGCAGGCGCCGCAGCACGGCCGCGACGTGCGAGCCGAACACACCGCGGTAGTGGTGGCACTCGTCGACCACGACGTAGCTCAGCCCGCGCAGGAACCGGGCCCACCGCTCGTGGCCCGGCAGCAGCGAGTGGTGCAACAGGTCGGGGTTGGTCAGCACGTAGGCCGCGTGCTCGCGCACCCAGCGGCGCTCGTCCGGCGCGGTGTCACCGTCGTAGGTGGCGGCCCGCAGCCCCGAAAGGCGCAGGTCCGTGAGCGAGGTGAGCTGGCCGGCCGCGAGGGCCTTGGTGGGCGCCAGGTACAGCGCGGTGGGGCTGCGAGCCGACACCCCGTTCGCCGCCGGCCCGAGCAGGTCGCTGATCGCCGGCAGCAGGTAGCCGAGGGACTTGCCGCTCGCCGTCCCGGTCGCCACCACGACGTGCTGACCCCCGTGGGCCAGGTCGGCGGCCCGCCGCTGGTGCGCCCACGGGGTGAGGATCCCCCGCTCGCCCAGCGCTCGCACCAACCCGACGTGGGCCCAGGGCGGCCAGGACGCCGGGACGCCCTCGCGCGCCGGCACCACCTGCACGTGGCGCACCCGCGAGCGGCGGTCCGCACCGGTGACGAGCACGCCCAGCAGGTCCGGTCCGGCGTCAGGTGGGGTGGGACGGGGCTGCACGCCATATGGTCTCTTGAAGGCGGTCTGATGCCGCCACCGGTACGACCCGCGTCGAGGAGGCCCCATGGACCTGTCGGTCACCACCCGTGAAGAAGCCGGTCGCACCGTCGTCGAGGTCGGCGGCGAGATCGACGTCTACAGCGCCCCGACCTTGCGCGACCGGCTCAATGGCCTGGTCGCGGACGGGCACCACGACCTGGTCGTCGACATGCAGGGCGTCGAGTTCCTGGACTCGACCGGCCTCGGGGTGCTGGTCGGCGGGCTGAAGCGGGTGCGCACCCACAACGGGTCGCTGCACCTGGTCTGCTCCCAGGAGCGGGTGCTGAAGGTCTTTCGGATCACCGGCCTCACCAAGGTGTTCGCGATCCACGACACGGTGGAGCAGGCGCTGGCGGCCGACACCGGCGCCGACGACAAAGCCTGAGCCGGACGACGTCGCATGGGGCTGGTGAGCCTGCGCTTCTCGGCCTCGGCGTCGCACGTGCGCACCGCGCGGCTGGTGGCGGTGACCGTCGCACGCCGAGCCGGTCTGGGCGAGGAGCAGGTCGAGGCGGTGCGGCAGGCGGTCGGTGAGGCCTGCGCCCTGTCGGTGGGCCGGCTGAGCCCTGACACCCAGGTGACGCTCACCCTGGACGACGCCCCGCGGCAGGACGGCGCGCCGTCGCCCGCCCGGCTGGTTGCCCGGGTCAGCCCGCTGGACGCGGTCGGCGGGGTGGGCAGCGTCGGCGACCTCGGCCTCGCGGTGCTCGGCGAGCTCACCGACCACTACGCGTTCGAGTCCGGTGAGCCCGGCGGAGCGCTGCGGCTGACCTGGCTGCAACAGCCCCAGCAGCCCCGCCCGCTCTGATCTGAGCAGTCCGCGACCCGCGGACGTTACGAAATCGGCGGTGACGCCGTTACGCTCCCCCCAACAGCGTCCCCCTGGCCGAAGCCGGCCGTGCCGGGGACGCGTTCCGCGTCGAGGAGGACGAATGCAGGGACTCACCCAGGCCGCCGGGGACGTCACCGTCGCCGGCTCCAACCTCACCTACGTCGTCGTCGTGGCGGTGATCGCCGTGCTGTCGCTCGGCGTCGCCGTCACGTTCCGCCGTCAGGTGCTGGCTGCCCCCGAGGGCACCGAATCCATGCAGGAGATCGGCCGCGCCGTGCAGGAGGGCGCGTCGGCCTACCTCGCGCGCCAGTTCAAGACGCTGGCCATCTTCGTGGTCATCGTGTTCTTCCTGCTCTTCGCACTGCCCGCCGACACCGGTGGCGTGCGCGTCGGACGGTCGGTGTTCTTCGTCGTCGGGGCGCTGTTCTCGGCGGCCATCGGCTACCTCGGCATGTCGCCCGCCGTGCGCGCCAACGTGCGGGTCGCCGAGGCGGCCCGGCGGGGCAGCCGCGACGACGGCATGCGGATCGCGTTCCGCACCGGCGGCGGCGTGGGCATGGCCACCGTGGGCCTCGGTCTGCTCGGCGCCTCGGTCGTCGTCCTGATCTACCGCGGCGACGCCCCCAAGGTGCTCGAGGGCTTCGGCTTCGGCGCCGCCCTGCTCGCCATGTTCATGCGCGTCGGCGGCGGTATCTTCACCAAGGCCGCGGACGTCGGCGCCGACCTGGTCGGCAAGGTCGAGCAGGGCATCCCCGAGGACGACCCGCGCAACGCAGCGACGATCGCCGACAACGTCGGCGACAACGTCGGTGACTGCGCCGGCATGGCGGCCGACCTGTTCGAGTCCTACGCCGTCACGCTGGTCGCCGCGCTGATCCTCGGCAAGGCCGCCTTCGGCGACTACGGTCTGGTGTTCCCGTTGATCGTCCCCGCCATCGGCGCGCTCACCGCGGTGCTCGGCGTCTACGTGGTCAAGCCGCGTTCTGGCGAGAGCGGCCTGACCGCCATCAACCGCGGCTTCTACATCTCGGCCGTCGTGTCGGCGGTGGCCTGCGCGGCGGCCGCGTTCCTGTACCTGCCCGCGACCTTCGCCGAGCTGACCAACGCCAGCGCCGACATCACGTCGCTGAACGGCAACCCGCGGATCATCGCCTCGATCGCCGTCGCTCTCGGCATCGTGCTGGCCGGCATCATCTTGTGGCTCACGGGCTACTTCACCGGCACCGACAAGCCGCCGACGATGGACGTCGCACGCACCTCGCTGACCGGCGCGGCGACCGTGGTGCTCTCGGGCATCGGGCTCGGGCTGGAGTCGGCCGTCTACACCGCCGTCATCATCGGCGGCGCGGTCTACCTGGCGTTCCTGCTCGGTGGGGGCACCGTCGTCCTGTCGCTGTTCCTGATCGCGCTGGCGGGCTGCGGCCTGCTCACCACGGTCGGGGTCATCGTCGCGATGGACACCTTCGGCCCGGTCAGCGACAACGCCCAGGGCATCGCCGAGATGAGCGGCGACGTCGACGGCGAGGGCGCCAAGATCCTCACCGAGCTGGACGCGGTGGGCAACACCACCAAGGCGATCACCAAGGGCATTGCGATCGCCACCGCCGTCCTGGCAGCCACCGCGCTGTTCGGCTCCTACCAGGACGCCGTCACCGAGGCGGCCACCAAGCTGAACCTCACCGACACGCCGAGCCGGCTGGTGCGCGCGTCGTTCGACTACCAGATCGTCACGCCGTCGACGCTGTTCGGTCTGATCCTCGGCGCAGCCGTCGTGTTCATGTTCTCGGGCCTGGCGATCAACGCCGTGACCCGCGCCGCCGGCGCCATCGTCTTCGAGGTGCGCCGCCAGTTCCGCGAGCACCCCGGGATCATGGACTACACCGAGAAGCCCGAGTACGGGCGCGTGGTCGACATCTGCACCCGCGACTCGCTGCGCGAGCTGGCCACCCCCGGTCTGATGGCGGCACTGGCCCCGGTCGCGGTCGGCTTCGGTCTCGGCATCGGCCCGCTCGCCGGCTACCTCGCCGGGGCGATCGGCACCGGCGTACTGATGGCGGTGTTCCTCGCCAACTCCGGTGGGGCATGGGACAACGCGAAGAAGATCGTCGAGGACGGCACGCACGGCGGCAAGGGCTCGAACGCCCACGAGGCCGTCGTCATCGGGGACACGGTCGGTGACCCGTTCAAGGACACCGCCGGCCCGGCGATCAACCCGCTGATCAAGGTGATGAACCTGGTCGCCGTGCTGATCGCGCCCGCCATCGTCCAGCTCACCCTGGGCGCCGGCGCCAGCGCGCCGATCCGCTACGCCATCG
Source organism: Actinomycetota bacterium (assembly GCA_014377795.1). Lineage (GTDB taxonomy): Bacteria > Actinomycetota > Actinomycetes > Actinomycetales > Angustibacteraceae > JACMOY01. The sequence continues at coordinate 6,462 of JACMOY010000027.1, forward strand.
CCGGCGTCGCGTCGCTGATCATCGTCATTGCGGTCACGGTCTCGAAGCGGCGCTCGATCTCGTTCGGTGACGACGCGCCGGTCGTCTCAGCCGACGACGGCGACGCGATCGAGCTGGACGCCGAGCCGAGCGCCCGCCCGTAGGTGAGCTCGGCCTCCCGCTCCGCCCCGGCCCGCCCCGCGCGCCGGGGCGGAGCGCTGTGGTGAGCGCGCCGTCCGCGGACGTCGCCGGGGCAGCGGCGCTCCCCGCCGGCCTCGGGGCGGCCGGCTTCACCGTCGATCGCCTGGACGCGTTGTGGGGCCCGGTGGCGCGGGCCGCGCTGCACCGCGAGTGCCCGCTGCCCGCCGTCCGGGCCCTGGCGGGGCGCGACGTGCCGGCGGCCACCCTGGCGCGGCTGTGGGTGCTGGGGTTGCCGGTCACGCGGACGGCGCTGGATGACGCGCTGCCGGCCACCGGAACGGCAGGTGCCGAGGCCCTCGGCCTGGTGGCGCCGGCCGGGCCGCAGCCGGACGACCCGGTGCGCCCGCTGGTCGACCTGCGGCCCTACGCCGCGGACGACGTGCACTGGTGGCTGGCGTCCGACCTCGGCGAGCGCATGCACGGCGGGCCGCTCGCCGACGACCACGTGCTGGGTGTCGGCGGTGCGTCGCTGACCCTGGCCCGCTGGACGCCGCGCACCCGGGTGACGCGGGCGCTGGACGTCGGCACCGGCTGCGGCGTGCAGGCGTTCCATCTGTCGCGGCACGCCGGTGCCGTCGTGGCGACCGACACCTCCGCCCGCTGCCTCGCGTTCACCGCCTTCAACGCGGCGCTGAACCGGGTGATGCTCGACCTGCGCCGCGGCAGCCTGCTCGAGCCGGTGGCGGGCGAGCGGTTCGACCTGGTCGTCAGCAACCCGCCGTTCGTCATCACCCCGCGGGCGCCGGGCGTGCCGACGTACGAGTACCGCGACGCAGGCCTGGCCGGGGACGAGCTGGTGCGCCGCCTGGTCGGGGGACTGGCCGACGTCCTGGCGCCCGGCGGCGTGGCCCAGCTGCTCGGCAACTGGGAGCAGCACGCAGGTCAGGGGTGGGCCGAGCGGGTGGCCAGCTGGCTGCCGCCCGGGCTGGACGCGTGGGTCGTCCAGCGTGAGGTGCAGGACCCCGCCGAGTACGCCGAGACCTGGGCCCGCGACGGTGGGCACCGACCGGGCACAGCCGCCCACACCGCTCTGCTCGACGCGTGGCTGGGCGACTTCATAGCGCGAGGGGTCGAGGGGGTCGGGTTCGGTGTCATCACGCTGCGCCGACCGGCGCGGACGGGGCCGCCGATGCGCCGGTTCGACGAGCTGACCGCAGGCTCGGGACCGATGGGGCACGTGGTGGTCGACGTTCTGGCGGCGCACGACTGGCTGAGCGCGAACGACCTGCTCTCGGCGACGCTGGTGGTGGCCGACGACGTCACCGAGGAGCGCTACGGGCGGCCCGGCGCCGAGGACCCCGAGGTCGTGCTGCTGCGTCAGGGCGGCGGGCTGCAGCGCGCCGTCCGCGCCGACACCGCACTGGCCGGGCTGGTCGGCGCCTGCGACGGCGAGCTCAGCGTGGGGCGACTGGTGGGTGCGCTCGCCCAGCTGCTTGACGAGCCGGTCGAGGCCCTCGCGGCCCGGCTGCTCCCCGCCGTGCGCGGTCTGGTCGCCGACGGCCTGCTCCTGCCCACCTGACCAACCCCGCACCTGCTGCACTACCTGCCGCCGCGCGGGCCGCGACACGTAGTGCAGCAAGTGCTGCCTCGGGGGTCGGTCAGCCGCCGTGGGCGGCGAGCGACACGGGCTGCCACTGGCGCCAGGTGGCCAGGCGCTGCTCGTAGTCGGCCGTGGCGATGGCCAGCGGCGCCTCGCCGAAGAAGATCCTCAGCGGCGGCTCGTCCGCGTCCACGACCTGCAGGATCGCGGCCCGGGTGGCGACGGGGTCGCCGGGGGTGCCGCGGCGGCTGGGCCGGTTGGCGGCGGCCTCGCGGACGCCGTCGTACGCCGCGATCGGCGTCGCGTGACGGGCCGAGGCGCCGCCCCAGTCGGTGGAGTAGCCGCCGGGCTCGACCAGGGTCACCTTGATGCCGAAGCCGGCGACCTCCTGCGCCAGGGCCTGGCTGATGCCCTCGAGCGCCCACTTGGAGGCGTGGTAGATGCCGACGGTGGGGAACGCCGAGATCCCGCCGATCGACGACACCTGGACGATGTGGCCGCTGCCCTGCTCGCGCAGGAAGGGCAGCGCCGCCTGGGTGACCCACAGGGCACCGAACAGGTTGGTCTCGATCTGGTCGCGGGACTCGGCCTCGCTGAGCTCCTCGACCATGCCGAACTGGCCGTACCCGGCGTTGTTGACGATGACGTCGAGGCGGCCGAACCGCTCGTGCGCGGCCTGGACGGCGGCGATGCAGGCCGCGCGGTCGGTGACGTCGAGAGCGAGCGGCAGCACGGCGTCGCCGTACGTGCTCACCAGGTCGTCCAGCGTGGCGGTGTCGCGGGCGGTGGCGGCGACGCGGTCGCCCCGGTCGAGGGCGGCGATGGCCCACTCGCGGCCGAAGCCGCGCGAGGTTCCGGTGATGAACCAGGTCTTCATGTCAGTTTCCTTTCCAGGTGCGGGAAGGTCCCAGTCTAACCGGAAGCGATCTCCGGATACTGCGGACCGGGCGTGGGTCAGGGACCACGTCCCGCAGGCGTTACCGTCGTGACCGTTTACCAAAGGCACAGACCATCCCAGACCAGCTCCGGAAGGCAGGCTCGTGGCCGGCTCGAAGTCCGACTCCACCCCGCGGCGCCTCGTCATCGTCGAGTCGCCCGCGAAGGCGAAGACCATCGCGGGGTACCTCGGTGCCGGGTACGACGTCGAGGCGAGCGTCGGTCACATCCGCGACCTCGCCCAGCCCAGCGAGCTGCCCGCCGAGATGAAGAAGGGCCCCTTCGGCAAGTTCGCCGTCGACGTCGACAGCGGCTTCGAGCCCTACTACGTGGTCGACGTCGACAAGCGCAAGAAGGTCGCCGAGCTCAAGCGCCTGCTCAAGGACGCTGACGAGCTCTACCTGGCGACGGACGAGGACCGCGAGGGCGAGGCCATCGCATGGCACCTGCTCGAGACGTTGCAGCCCAAGGTCCCGGTGCACCGCATGGTGTTCCACGAGATCACCCGCGAGGCTCTGCAGCGCGCGCTGACCTCGACGCGCGACCTGGACGAGCGGCTCGTCGACGCGCAGGAGACCCGGCGCATCCTCGACCGGCTGTACGGGTACGAGCTGTCGCCCGTGCTGTGGCGCAAGGTCGGCCCGGGCCTGTCGGCCGGTCGCGTGCAGTCCGTCGCGACCCGCCTGGTCGTCGAGCGCGAGCGCGAGCGGATGGCGTTCGGCTCGGCCGCGTACTGGGACCTCACCGCCACCTTCGCCCCGCAGGAGGCTGACGCCGCAGGCTTCGCGGCCCGCCTGACGTCGGTCGACGGCGCGCGGGTGGCCAGCGGCAAGGACTTCGACGACCGCGGTCAGCTGCGCTCGGCAACCACGGTGCACCTGGACCAGGCGGCCGCGACGACGCTGGCTGCCGCGCTCGAGGGCGTCGACGTCACCGTCCGCTCAGTCGAGGAGAAGCCCTACACCCGCCGTCCCGCAGCGCCTTTCACGACCTCGACGCTGCAGCAGGAGGCCAGCCGCAAGCTGCGGTTCTCCTCCCGCCACGCGATGCGCGTCGCGCAGACGTTGTACGAGAACGGTTTCATCACCTACATGCGCACCGACTCGACGGTGCTGTCGAGTGAGGCGCTGACGGCCGCGCGCTCGCAGGCCGCCGAGCTGTACGGGCCCGAGTACGTGCCGGACAAGCCGCGGGTCTACACCAGCAAGTCCAAGAACGCGCAGGAGGCACACGAGGC
>JACMOY010000229.1 GCA_014377795.1 Actinomycetota bacterium
GGGCTCGTCGTCGAACGTCGCCGACTGGTCGTCCCAGTACGCCATGGGGTCGGTGCTCACCGCGTGGCCCGTGCCGTCACCCGGCACGCGTCGACGCCGGGCTCGCGAGTGACTGTGCCTTCGAGGTCCTCGCTCCACAGGGCCGTGGTCAGCCGCGCGACGACCCAACCAAGGACGTACGGATCGGGTGCCGTCACGGTCACCGTGCACTGGTCGCCATCCTCGACGACGGCGCCGGTGAATGCGCCGGGGGCACCGACGACCGCCACCTCCAGAGCGCGCTGCGCCATGTGCGGCAACGACTCCGGAGTCACCGACGGCGGCTCCACCGCCCCGCGCGGCACACCCAGCGACAACCGCACGGCCTCGACGTGGCCGTACCTGAACCAGTCGGACGCCGGGTCGCGCAACAGTGATCTCGCCCCGGGCCCGTCGTCCTCGGTGACGAACGCGCGCAGCCCGCGCACCAGCGCCGCGGGGACGCCAGCAGCCTTGCCCTTGACCAGGTCAGCAGCTGCGGCGACCTCGTCGGCGAGCGCCTGTTCGGTCACCTCGAGCACCGTGCCCATCGCGTCGGTGGTGCCGCGCAGGTCGTCGGTGACGACCAGGCCGGCGCAACCGAGAGCGAAGTCGGTCTGCCCGGTGCGCCACGCGCGTCCGGCCGTGTCGGTGACGACGACCGCGACGAGAGGCGCGCCGAGCTCTCTCAGCCGGGCCCGCAGCTCGCGGGCGGCGGCGTCGGCGTCCGAGGGAAGTAGCAGGACGGTGCCGGCCGGAACGTTCGAGGCGTCGACCCCGGCAGCCGCCATCACCGGCCCGGCGACCGACTCGACGACGCTGGCCAGGCCGCGGGGGGTCCGTCGCTCGGCCACCACGCGCACCGTCTGTGACTCGATGACCGAGTTGCGCTCGGCGGCGGGAGCGCTGAGTCCTGCAGCCTTCGACACCACCTTGGACGACACGACCAGCACGTCGCCGTCGTGCAGATCGACCGGGCATGCGAGCAGCACCCCCGCCAGGTCATCACCGGCGACGACCTCACCCATCCCCTGCAGGGCAACGACTTTCAGGGACGGCTCAGACACTGGCGCGCTGCGGCTGAAGGTCGGCGGCGAGATCGAGTGCCGCCCCGGCGATGGCGGCCGCGGCCGGCACGTCGGTCATCAGCAGCGGGCGCGACCGCACTGTCAGACCCGCTCGCTGCCGCACGCTGCCCAGGTCGGTGCCGAGGGTGTCGTCGACGAGCCAGCCGTCGAGGAAGTCCTCGTACAGGCCCGCGACGGCGCCGGCGGTGGTCTCGACCCCGATGGCGCGCAGGCACGCGTCCGCGTGCCCGCGCACGGGACGACCGCCGACGATGGGAGACACCCCCACCACGGGCGCGCGCGTGCCGCGCAACGCGTCCCGAACCCCGGGAACCCCCAGGATGATGCCGATCGACACCACGGGGTTGCTCGGCGGCAGCAGGACGACGTCCGCCGCCCGGATCGACTCCAGCACACCGGGACCAGCCGTTGCGGTGTCGATGCCGACGGCCACGAACTGCTGCGCGGGGACGGCGGCGCGCATCCGCACCCACCACTCCTGGAAGTGGACGGCGCGCCGGCCGTCCTGGTCATCGACCACGACGTGGGTCTCGACCGGGTCGTCGCTCATCGGCAGCAGCCGGACGCCTTGGCCGGGCAGCCCCCACCGGTCGCAGAGCACCGCGGTCACCTGCGAGAGCGGCATACCGAGGTCGAGCAGCTGGCTGCGCGCGACGTGGGTCGCGATGTCGCGGTCGCCCAACCCGAACCACTGCGGCTGCGCGCCGTACGCGGCGAGCTCGCCCTGCACGACGTGGCTCTCGTCGGCGCGGCCCCAGCCCTGCTCCTCGTGGATGCCCCCGCCGAGGGTGTACATCACCGTGTCGAGGTCGGGGCACACCCGCAGACCGAAGAGCGTGATGTCGTCGCCGGTGTTGCCGATGACGGTGACCTCGGCGTCGCGGTGGGCGGGATCGGGGGAATCGGCGAGGTGGGCGAGCAACCCGCGCACGAACCGGGCGCCCCCGACCCCTCCGGCCAAGACGGTGATCTGCATGGGGGCAGTGTCCCAGTGGCCTTGACCGGGTGAGCAAACCGTTCTACGATCTAGTTTACTGCTCAACCAGTTAGGGGATGGTCATGACCGGCACCTACGTCGCGGCGGGCGCGTACGACGCGTTCGTCACCGGCGCCTCGGCCCGCAGCCGTGCCCAGCGGGTGTGGACGCCGGACGACGGCCCGCTGCCGTCGGTCTACGTCAGCCACGGGGCGCCGCCGCTGCTGGACGACGCGGCCTGGATCGACGACCTGTTCGGGTGGTCGCAGACCATGCCCAAGCCGGTGGCGATCCTGGTCGTCTCGGCGCACTGGGAGTCCGCACCGCTGGCCCTGTCGACCCCGACGGCCGCGACGACACCGGTGTACGACTTCGGCGGCTTCGACCCGCGGTTCGCCACGCTGCGCTACGACACGCCGGACGCCGGCGCGCTGGCCCGCACGGTCGCCGCGCTGATGCCCGACTCCGAGCCCGTGCACCAGCACCCCAGTCGCGGCCTGGACCACGGCGCCTGGATCCCGCTGATGGTGATGTACCCCGGCGCCGACGTCCCCGTGCTGCAGATGAGCCTGCCCACGCACGACCCCGACCGACTGCTGGCGCTCGGCGCCCGGCTGCGGCCGCTGCGCGAGCAGGGTGTCCTGGTCGTCGGATCGGGGTTCATGACGCACGGGCTGGCGTTCCTCACCCGCGAGATGTGGCGCGGTGAGGTCGTACCGTCGTGGTCGCGCGACTTCGACGCGTGGGCCGCGGACGCCCTGGCCCGTGGCGACGTCGACCAGCTCGCGGACTACCGCGCGCAGGCCCCGGGCATGCCCTATGCCCATCCCACCGTCGAGCACTTCACCCCGCTGTTCGTCACGCTCGGTGCCGCCGCCGATCCCGAGGCCCCCAGCCGCACGACCATCGACGGCTATCGGATGGGTCTGTCGCGACGGTCCTTCGAGGCGGCCTGACGCACCCGAACCACCACCGTGCGTGCCGCGACTGTCACGAACGGTCACGGAATCGCCGTGTGGTGGCTCAGCGTGAGTATCACCCTTCGGCTTGACGTGGGGTGCATGACACGCGTGTAATTCCCTACATGTGACGCCCGTCCTGGGGAGGACGGAACGCGGGCATCGAGGGTCGAGGAGGGGTCGTGCACGAGCACACCACCCGCAGCAGCGAACGCACCGGATACCAGCAGGTCGGCGAGCTCGACCGGATCGACGGCGTCACGTCGTGGTCCTACGTCGAGTCGGCACCGGCCACCAGCGCGGCCATCGAGCTCGCAGCCGACCGCGATGACCCCGAGCTGTCCTGGCAGGAGCGCTCGCTGTGCGCACAGACCGACCCGGAGGCGTTCTTCCCCGAGAAGGGCGGCTCGACCCGTGAGGCCAAGAAGGTCTGCGCCTCGTGCGACGTCCGCCCGCAGTGCCTGGAGTACGCGCTCGAGCATGACGAGCGGTACGGCATCTGGGGGGGCCTGTCCGAGCGTGAGCGACGACGGCTGAAGAAGCTGGCGGTCTGATCCGGCTCGACGCCGGAGCAGCA